>CAKPVW010000094.1 GCA_934196075.1 uncultured Anaerovibrio sp. | reverse complement strand
GAGCAGAGCAGAGCAGAGCAGAGCAGAGCAGAGCAGAGCAGAGCAGAGCAGAGCAGGCTCATGATTATAATTTAGTAGATTTGAGCAAGTGGGTAATGGCTATTTTGGTAGTGGCCTTGCATGCTCGCCCATTTATGGATATTTCGGCTGATTTAGATTATTATATATCTGGTGTATTGTCCAGATTAGCGGTACCATATTTCTTTATGGTTTCAGGGTTCTTTTTGTTTAGCAAGATGCCCAAAGGAGAAATACCTTGGGAGAGAACTAAAAGATATTGCATACGTTTAGGCAAAATATTTTTAGCTTGGACTGCCATATATATGCCTATGGCAGTATATGCTGTATGGCATGAAAATAATCATTTGCACAAATTGTTAGTAATTATGCGAGATACGATTTTTCGAGGAGAATTGATGTACCATCTTTGGTATTTGCATGCTTCCATAATTGCTGTAATTACTCTTTACTTTTTGTTTTCAAGGGGATTAAAATTGAGAGCTATCATAGTGTTAGCTTTATTTTTGCATTTGATTCTTATAATGTCACGAGGCTATTATGGTTTGTATGTGCAATATTTGTCTGATATTGACATTATAAAAATTAGTATAGCAATATTGAGTAAATTGTTTAGTTCTGGTAATGGTTGGACATTTGGGTTGTTATATATGTCTGTAGGCGGTTTTTTCGCTTGGCATAGGAATCGGTATTCATTAGCCATATTAGTACCATTACTGTTATTAGCACTGGTGGTATTTTTTACAGAAAGTTATTTTATTATGGCATATGACCTACTAAATCCTAGTAATAAAGGAAATACAGCAACTTATGCTATGCTTTTATTAGTTATTTTGTTATTTTTATGGAGTATTAATGTAAATTTGAAGGACAATCCTATATATAAGCATTTACGAGAACAGAGTTTGTTCATATATTTGGTACATCCCTGGTTTTTGTTTTTAGGCACAGGCATTGCCAAAAAAGCTTTACACATAGAGGACTATCATATGGGTGTATTTTTGGCAACAGTTGTCCTTTCCATCATAGCTGCAGAATTCCTTCGCAAGTTATGTAAATACAAAAGATTTTCCTGGCTAGGCTAAAAAATGTCCGTTATCTTTATAGCTGGCAGAAATCAGTTGATGTGATACAGGCTGCGGTTCAGGAGAGGAAGCTATCTCTATAGGTGGTGTAAGTCTGTGACCTTGGCGTAGTAAAGCTAATATCACTACCCTTGTGCTCCTTATAAGGGATGAACTATATCGATCCCCTCGTCGAAACCCCAATGTAAGAAAATGCAGTTGCATTTTCTTTGAAGAATCTAGGGGTTATAACTGGCCTCACGCTGCTAAACTCATTAAAGCTCGTTAGAACCTGTCACTACGTTCAGCTTCTAACGCCTTTAATTCGTTAAGAAGCGAGGCGCATTAATATGCCGTGGAAGGGTACATGCCATGCCTCTCAGTTAGTGTATTTACAGCAATTTCCCGCCTTGGCACAACTTGAATATTTTGCGAACTGGCTGGAATGGAACAGCAGATGGTAGTACCCTA
>CAKPVW010000093.1 GCA_934196075.1 uncultured Anaerovibrio sp. | reverse complement strand
TCAGGAGGCTTCCTGCTTTTGCGAAGCAAAAGTGAGCCCGGTAGCTCTCTCTGCCAATCCGGTCACTGTGAATTGGCTCAGCGACAAGCGGTATCTCTGCGTAAGGATAAACTATCAGGCAGGGTCATTTAGCCGACAGAGCAAAAGTCGTTATGACCGCAGGCTGTCTTTCAGAAAAACGGGGACGTATAACTCTACAAATCAGAATTTACAAAAAATAAGGGCATATCCGCCTTACAAGACGAATACGCCCCTTTTTTTCATAAAATTTGTAGATTTTTATTCTTTTATTTTATTTACTATTAATTAAAATTGTTGTGTTGTATTTTTTTCGCACAATATACCCTACAACTTTACAATAAAGCAGCATATTTGGCAAATTCACTCTTAGGTATGCCAATAAACTCCATAGCCTGTTCCTTGGACCAGCTATTCTTGGCAATAATCACCCGCAGAATTTCTACAGTTTTATTCAAGGCACCAATAGTCTTGCCAATGGCTTTTCCACGTGCCTCACCAATGGCCATTCCTCTTGCCTCGCCACGTGCTTCTACCTTGTCCAATACTTCACACATATTGACTCCCTCCTTGTCATAGGAAATTTCTTTACTCATTTCAACATATTTATCATCCTGTGTTAACACAGACATCAATTTCAGGAAACTATCTGTATGCCTGATGGTTTTATCCTTTGGTATATATTCCTTACTTTCATTAAGCTGTACAAAATAGTCTGCAATAATCTGAAAATCACTAGTAAATTTTTCTACCTGCTTCCCTGTAAGCCTTGGTACATCAATCAAATTGATTTTGTAGTCATTAACAAATGGCTTCAATTCATCAGATATTTTCAATACATCATACAATCTCAATGGCTTTTTCCAAGGTGTTTTACCGAAATACAAAACAATAGTTACTACCGGATAACGCTCATGGCGGATTTTATGCTTTTTACCTGTTACTTCATCAATGACTATTTCATCCTGATTCATTTCATCCCGATAGGAGCTGCCATCATAACCAATTACCCGCAATGGCATATCCATATCTATAGCCAGTTGATTCTCAACTCCCAGCAGGGCTAAACGAATATAACAGTTCTTATCCGTCCAATATTTGGCTACATCCCGCTCCTGTTCGTGTATTACATTATCATCAGCTTTATACTGTGATTTAGCCATTGCATCAACAAGAGCTTCTGGCTTGATTACCTCTCGTCCATCAAAAAGTGTGCCATTAACTATATCTGAAAAAACATCATTATACGCCTCAAAATTTTTCTGCGTAATATCCTTTTGTCCCATAAATCACAACGCCTTTCTTATATTATCGCAAATTAGAAAATCCAAATCAAGTTGATACTAAAAAATGTGACCCCGTAAGCCATTTCTTATCCTTGCACCTCCCAATATTTTATTTATAGACAACAAAAAATCCTTTGCAAAAATAAACTTACAAAGGATTTACATATTTATTATTCGACAATATCTTCCAATCTCCTGCTTGAATAGCAATAATTTCTGATTTGTAGAAGTGATTGGCAAATCATGTTACTATTTACTGAGGCATGACAAATACCCTTCCCGGCACGCTCGCGCTATGTAAATGTGCCTCACGCTGCTAAACTCATTAAAGCTCGTTAGAAGCTGTCA
>CAKPVW010000092.1 GCA_934196075.1 uncultured Anaerovibrio sp. | reverse complement strand
ATGATTATTGGCAAGATAAATATTTTTACCTTCCTGCTTCTGGCTCATGGAGCTTGGACAGGATTGAGAGAAAGGTATTGGTAGGTGGGGTAGATGAATCTAAAGGTTATTGCATATGTGCTAAGCCAGCTGCAGTTTGCGGTTACCCTGTCTCTAGGTGTCCCCTTTATTATGGCCTTGTATTGGGGGGAAGCCTGTGCTATGGATTTTGCCGGTACCATGCTGATAAGTTTTGGGGTAGGTGTAGCCCTTAGTAATTATGGTGAGTTGGAGCATGATAGCCTGACCATTCGAGAGGGCATTGCGGTTACAGGCATTGCCTGGTTTATTATTCCTTTGCTGGCTTCCCTGCCTTTTTTGGCAGGTCATTATTTGAATCCCATTGACAGTATTTTTGAAGGGGTATCTGGTTTGACCTGTACGGGAGCTTCTGTTATTCAGAATCTGGATGCTGTGCCAAGAAGCATTATTCTGTGGCGCAGTATTACCCATTGGGTTGGTGGCTTGGGGATTATTGTTATCTATATTGCGATGTTTCCTCAGGCGGGCAGTGGTGCGGCTAAAATGTTTAATGCGGAAGGAGCAGGCCCTACAGAGATGCGGGTGGTGCCCCGAATGAAATCCACAGCTAATGCTCTTTTGCTTATGTATGTGTTTTTTTCTGTTATCCTAACTACTTTGCTGTTGCTGTGTGGTACAAGTCTGTTTGATGCGGTGAATCTGGCCATGTCAGCGATAGCCACCGGTGGTTTTGCTACCACTAATGGCAGTGCAGCAGATTTTCACAGCCTGTCTGTGGAGCTGGTGCTGATTATCTTTATGCTGATTGGCGGCGGCAATTTTGGCTTGTATTTTTTGGCCTACAAAAAGGGGTACAAGCATATTATCAGAGATACGGAGTTTAGGGTTTATCTGGCTATTTATGGCGTAATCACTTTGCTGGTGGCTCTGAATCTTTATGATGCTATGGGGTGGCAGCCGGGGGAGGCATTGCGGGGGGCGGCCTTTCAGATTTCCTCGATTATGACTACTACTGGGTTGAGTACCTGTAATTTTGATGAGTGGCCTGCCTTTTCCCAGTTCTGTATTATTCTGGTAATGCTGATGGGAGGCTGTGGCGGCTCTACCAGTGGTGGTATGAAGGTTTCTCGTGTGATTATTCTTTGGAAAATGGTGGGGACGATTATTCAGGAGAAGCTTCATCCTAATAGCATTGCCAGAGTTACTATGGAGAGTCAGAGCCAATCTTCTACAGTGGTGTATCGAGTGGCTAGATTCTTTTTTCTGTATGTGATGATTGCTTTGCTGGCGGCCTGTGCCTTTAATTTTGATGGCCTGCCAGTGGTGGATTCTATTTTGCTAGGACTGTCCTGTATGGGCAATGCAGGAGTGGCTTTTGGTGTGGCTTATACCTTTTATGATTTGCCAGATGTGACTAAGTTGGTTTGCTGTCTTTGCATGATAATAGGCAGATTGGAGATATTTACTTTTTTGGCTATGCTGCAGCCGGGATTCTGGAAGCGTAATAGTAATTGGTAAATTCTGATTTGCAAATCATGTTACTCTTTACTGAGGCATGGCAATACCCTTCCCGGCACGCTCGCGCTATATAAATGTGCCTCACGCTGCTAAACTCATTCAATCGCATAAAAAGATTCACGAAGTTAATCTTTTTATGGTTTGAATTCGTTAAGAAGCGAGGCGCATTAATATGCCGTAGAAGGGCACATGCCATGCCTCTCAGTTCGTGTATTCACAGCAATTTCCCGCCTTGGCACAATTTGAAGATTTTGCGAACTGGCT
>CAKPVW010000091.1 GCA_934196075.1 uncultured Anaerovibrio sp. | reverse complement strand
TTACCGATCTTTGCGTTTGGATGAACAACCGCAAAATTATGTATCTTTGCAGTAACATCAAAGTTATCCGCCATTTATTACAACTCCTTTAGTACCTCGAAAAACCTATCGTCAGTACACCTATTATCATGTATACAATCACAATTTAGACTGTATCAGTTGTATGCTATATTTTCTTATATTCGACTGTTTTTCGAGAAATACTAAGAATTTCTTTAATTTTCTTTATCAATCAGCCTACTATTGTCAGCAATTATTCTGGTCTCTGCAAAGCAAAGGTAAAATCTGCCTGTGCAGCAAGCACATCATCCACGTAGGATTCTGCATGAAGCTTGCCATAATCACCATGTACCTTCAAAAGATTAGCCTTCATAATCATCTGATCGCCAGGCACTACCATCTTCTTGAATTTGATATTATCCATACCGCCAAAGAGGGCAATCTTGCCACGGTTCTCCTCTGGATAAAGCATAGCAATGCCGCCAACCTGAGCCATGGCCTCCAAAATCAAGACACCTGGCATAATAGCCTTGTGAGGGAAGTGACCATGGAACTGTGGCTCATTGTAGGTAACATTCTTGATACCCACAGCAGATTTGAATGGGTCAATTTCAATAATTCTATCTACCAACAAAAATGGCGCACGATGGGGCAGAATCTTCTTTATTTCGTCAATTTCCAATACCATATAAAAAACCTCTTCTCTTTATCATATATTATTTGCCTAGCTTCGCTTTAAGAAGCTTGGACATGGTTGTATTCAGTGCATGACCTGATTTTACTGCCACAAAGTGGCCTTTAACTATACCAGCCAAACGCAAATCTCCTACCAAATCAAGGATTTTGTGTCTTACCAGCTCATCTGGATAAATCAATGGATTCATCCAACCATCATCGTTGTAGACGATGACATTTTCTAGAGTACCTCCTAAGCCTAAGCCCATCTGATGGAGGGCCTCTACCTCTTTTTCGTAGGCAATAGTTCTGGCAGGAGCGATTTCCTTCAGATAATTTTCCTCAGTAATTTCATAATCCCCGTATTGAATCCCAATCAGCGGATGGGGATTGATGGAAGTAAAACTTACTCGGAAGCCATCATAGGGCAAAGCCAAGACAAATTTGTCTCCGTCATCCACTCTATAAAGCTGATCAATCACAATTTCCTGACGCTTTCTGTCCAGCTGGCGAATGCCTGCCTTCTGCAGCAACTGAAAGAATTCCCTGCTGCTGCCATCAGCTACTGGCGGTTCCTCTGCATTAATACAGATTTTGAGGTTGTCAATGCCGGCACCATGCAGTGCTGACATAACATGCTCAATGGTAAACATCTTGATGCCATTGTCCTCAATAGTTGTAGCTCGCAGAGTAGAGGTTACATTTTCTGCCTTGGCCTCTACCTGTGGCTGATCCGGCAAATCCACCCTGGTAAAAACGATACCTGTGTCAGCCTCTGCCGGCTGCAGCTCCATGGTTACATTCTTGCCGGAATGGAGTCCTACTCCCGTATAGCTTACTGGGGCAGCGATTGTTGTCTGAAATGCCAAATCCATCCCTCACTTATCAAAATATCCGAAAACCTAACTTAACATATTAATACTAGCATATTTATCACTAAATGTACAGATTTTCCCACAACCTATCCTCTGTTCCTAAGACAACTTGTTTCCTAGGCCAATCTTAAATACGTAGTTTTAAATTCTGATTTGTAGAGTTGATTAGCGAATCATGTTACTCTTTACTGAGGCATGGCCAATACCCTTCCCGGCACGCTCGCGCTATATAAATGTGCCTCACGCTGCTAAACTCATTCAATCGCAAAAAAGATTCA
>CAKPVW010000090.1 GCA_934196075.1 uncultured Anaerovibrio sp. | reverse complement strand
TTAACGAGGAAGCTTGCGTAGAGTGCGGTGCATGCGCAGCAGGCTGCCCAGTAGGTGCTATTGTAGCTCCTTGATGATTTTTGACCCAGTTTTTGCTGGGACGAAAAGCGAATGCCCCTCTGAAGTTCCTTTAGAGGGGCTTATTTTCTTGAAATAGGAGGTTATCATCGTGTGGAAAAAATTATTTTCTGGTAAGCAGAAAAAAGATGATGCTTCGGACAAATCGTATCTGGATGGATTATCTCAGGATCAGCTGCCACAGCATGTGGCTATTATTATGGATGGCAATGGCCGATGGGCTACTGGCCAGGGGCTGATTCGCACAGCTGGTCATAAGGCCGGTGTTAAAACCTTAAAAAGAATAGTCAAGACATGTACAGCATTGGGCTTGAAGGCCCTGACTGTATATGCTTTTTCTACTGAAAATTGGAAACGTCCTCATGCAGAGGTAGACTTTCTTATGAATCTTTTCTCGGAGTATTTGGCGAAGGAAATCGACGAGATGGATCAGGATAATGTGAAAATTGATTTTATTGGTCGTACCTGGGAGTTGTCCAAGGGCTTGCAGAAGCAGATTGCTGATGCCAGACGCAGAACTCGGGAGAATACGGGCGTGAAATTTACTGTTGCTGTAAACTATGGTGGTCAGGACGAGCTGATTAGAATGGTACAGGAACTAGCTGCTCAGAGCCAGCGGGGCATGATTAAGCCAGAGGAAATTACAGCGGAAACCATAGAGTCTCAGTTAGATACCTGTGGATTGCCTCCTGTGGATTTGGTTATCCGCACCAGCGGAGATATGCGTTTGAGTAATTTCCTGCTTTGGCAGACAGCTTATGCAGAATTTTGGTTTACGGATATAAATTGGCCTGATTTCACGCCAGAGGAATTTGGCAGGGCCTTGTATGAATATAGTCATAGGGATAGACGTTTTGGAGGATTGTCCAAAAAGTAAAGGCGTGGCTGACTGCTGATGTAAAGCAGATAAAGCTGGAAGGGAAGAACTTCATGTTAACGAGAATAATTACCGGAATAATCGGTATAGTGGCAGCTGCCTATGTAATTCAAACAGGTGGCTTGGTTTTTGCTGTTTGCGGTATGGTGTTGGCCGTAGGGGCTTGGGTAGAATACTGTAATGCCTTTGATAGAAGGGGATATCGCCCTGCCCTGTTGGTGGGCGGTCTTTTGATTGCTGCTATGTGTTATGCGGCTTGGTATGGCTTAGATACCAATATGTTGGTGTCTATTATGACAGGCGGTACATTGGTATTGTTTTTGATGACGGTTTTACTCTACGGCTCCTTTACAGTGCCTTCGGCAGCAGTATCAGTAGCAGGCGTAGCTTATCTAGGACTTTCCTTTGCTCATCTTATTGGTCTTAGAGTTATGGATCATGGCTTTCAGGCTATAACAACTCCTTTGGGAGTGTTTGAACCAGGTTGTGCGCTAATATGGATTGCACTTATTGGCACCTGGGCTAGTGATACCTTTGCTTATTTTGCTGGTTCATTTTTTGGGCGCCATAAACTTTGTCCAGCTATCAGCCCTGGTAAAACCATAGAAGGATTTATTGGTGGTTTGCTGGGGACCACTGCTTCTGTAGCTGGTTTAGGTGTATTTTTTGATTTTGATGTAGAGCTTATGGCTATCCTGGGCTTGTGTATTTGTCTAGTGGCGACACTGGGGGATTTGGTAGAATCCGTGGCCAAGCGTTATACAGGTATTAAGGATTCCAGTCATTTGATTCCTGGTCATGGTGGTATCTGGGATAGATTTGATAGTGTAATTTATACTGTACCTTTTGTTTACTATTTTGTACAGTTTGTGGATATAGCAGCCAAATAG
>CAKPVW010000089.1 GCA_934196075.1 uncultured Anaerovibrio sp. | reverse complement strand
ATTAAAGGCGTTAGAAGCTGAACGCAGTGACAGCTTCTAACGAGCTTTAATGAGTTTAGCAGCGTGAGGCACATTTACATAGTGCGAGCGTGCCGGGAAGGGTATTGCCATGCCTCAGTAAAGAGTAACATGATTTGCCAATTAGCTCTACAACTCAGAATTTACATAGATTCCGCCTTTTCCTCCAGATATGCCCAACGCTCCATCAGCCTGTCCAGCTCCCCAGACACTCTAGTTTCTTCCTTCGTCAATTCCTGTATTTTATCATAATCCGTAGCAAATTGAGTCATCTGAAGATGAATCATCTTCAGCTCCCCCTCCTTGCTGGCAATAACAGCCTCAATCTCACCATATTCATGTTTTTCCGACATGGTAAGACCTTTCTTCCGAACTTTATCCTGCTGATAATTTCTTTTGCCACCATCCCCAGTTTCATTCGTCTTAGTCTTTGCTCCATCACCAAAAGCAACAGCCTTAACTTTTTGCTCCGCCTGCAAACGCTGATGATAGTCGCTATAGCCTCCCACATGCAATTCAATATTTCCAGCCTTGCCAGTATAAACAAAAACCTTCTTAGCCATACGATCTACAAAAAATCTATCATGGGAAACAAAAATTATCGCACCATTGAAATCTTCAATAAAGCTCTCCAAGATGCCCATGGTTTCCAAATCCAAATCATTAGTAGGTTCATCCAAGAGAAGTACATTAGGTGCCTCCATTAACACCCGCAAAAGATAAAGCCTTCTTTTTTCGCCACCAGACAATCTGCTAATCTCTGTATACTGCAAATCCGGCGGAAAGAGAAAACGCTCCATCAGCTGACCAGCAGACAATTTGCTGCCATCGGCCATGGTAATATAATGGGCCGCCTCCTGAATATATTCCTTAGCCCGCAGCCTGCCATCCATTTCCACATTTGTTTGAGCAAAATACCCGATTTTTACAGTTTGTCCAATATCTACTGTTCCCTGAGTAGGCTGAAGTCTTCCAGCAATTATATTCAATAAAGTAGACTTCCCTGTACCGTTGCCGCCAATAATGCCAATTCTATCATTCCGCAATACTGTATAGCTAAAGTCATGGATATAAATCTGCCCCTGCCAGCTATAACTAACATGCTCCAACTCAATAATCTTCCGCCCCAAACGGCTGCCAGCCAAACCAATTTCCACTTGATTCCGTTCCAAATCCACCTTCTGATTCTTCACTTCCTCGTAGCGTTGCAGTCTAGCCTTTTGCTTGGTGGAACGAGCCTGAGCACCTCGGCGAATCCAAGCCAGCTCATTCCGCAGGAAATTTTGTCTTTTGCGCTCTCCAGCTTCTTCCTGCTCAATTCGTGTAGCCTTTAGCTCCAAAAACTCAGAATAATTTCCCTGATAGCTATAAGTTCTACCCTTATCGAACTCTAAAATTCCGCTAGCCACTCTATCCAAAAAATAACGGTCATGTGTAACCATCAGCAAAGAGCCCTTCCAAGCCGCCAGATACTCCTCCAGCCAGCCAATAGTTTCACTATCCAAATGATTGGTAGGCTCATCCAGCAGCAGCAAATCACAAGGTTGTATCAATGCCGTAGCCAAAGCCAAACGCTTCTGTTGTCCCGCCGACAAAGTATCCACCCTTGCCTCAAAATCTGTAATTCCCAGATGAGTCAAAATGCTTTTGGCCTGACTTTCCATATTCCAGCCCCCTAGAGCATCAATCTGCTCTGAAGCCTTGGCCAGCTGATCCTGAATCCTTTCGGACATATCCCCTTTTTCACTTTTAGCCAAAGCAGACTCATAATTCCGCAATGCCTGCATCAAAGGGCTATCATCCTTAAAAGCCTCCATCAACACAGTATTCTCCGGCACAAACTCCTTGGACTGCTCCAAATAACTAATACGCATATTCCGCATAGTTACCATAGAGCCTGTATCTGCCGCCAGCTTTCCTGCCACGGTTTTGAGAAAGGTAGATTTGCCAGTACCATTGACACCAACTATACCTATTTTATCTCCTTCATTTATATTTAAATTAACGTGGCTGAAGAGAGTTTTTTCTCCGTAGCTTTTGCCCAATTCCTCCACTGTTAGAATCATTTACTATTCTCCGTTACTGAAAACTTACAAAAAGCTATAATTATTCTAAAAAAAAATAACTTTTTCGTTTCATTCCTCGTTCCTTCCTCATCAGAGGTATTTCGCATCCGTTTTTGTCGCTGCAA
>CAKPVW010000088.1 GCA_934196075.1 uncultured Anaerovibrio sp. | reverse complement strand
GAGCATTATATCAAACGTAAGTAGTCTGCTGCTTGCAGCGACAAAAACGGATGCGAAATACCTCTGATGAGGAAGGAGCGAGGAATGAAACGAAAAAGTTATTTTTTGAATAATTATAGCTTTTTGTAAGTTTTCAGTAACGGGAGAGGGTTTGGCTAAATTTTTACGACTGGCTTTATCTAAAAACGTCGTAAAACTCCTGCCTTTAGGTATGGGGATATAGATGTGTCCGCCTAATTTGCGTAAGCAATGGACTGTGGAAAAAATGCTAATGATTTTTCTTACTGTTCGATTGTATGTTTTCTGTAAATATGATAAAATATACCTACAAACATAATTTCTAAAAGAGGTGAGAAAATGGAGTACACAAAGGGTTTCAAGTTTAGAATTTATCCAAATGCAGATCAACAAAAAATCATAAATCAGACATTAGGATGTGTACGCTTTGTGTATAATTATTTTCTTGCTGTCAGACGAGATAACTGGCAGGAAAGGCATGAGTCTGTGACCTATGTAAAGTCCAGTCGTTTGCTGACAGAACTGAAATGCAATCCAGATTTCGTGTGGTTGAAATCAGTAGATAGTATGGCCTTGCAGGAAGCATTGAAAAATCTGGACAAGGCTTTTCAAAATTTCTTTAAGAAACAATCAAGCTATCCCAAATTCAAGTCTAAGCATAGCCACAATCAATCCTATCGTACTAGAAATCAGTCAGGAGGTATTCGTATCATTGATGGCAATATCAAGCTCCCTAGAATTGGCATAGTGAAAACCAAGCTATCAAGAGAATTTGAGGGGCGCATCCTAAATGCCACTGTCAGCCGTACCGCATCGGGAAAATACTTTGTTTCATTGTGCGTAGAGATGGATATTGAATTGTTGCTGGGCCAAAACAGCGGCCAGCAGATTGGCATTGATGTTGGTATAAAGGAATTCTATTCTAATGACCAAGGAAATACCGTAGCCAATCCACGCATTTTGAAACAAATGGAGAAAAAGCTAAAACATTTACAGAGAAGCCTGTCAAGAAAGGTCAAGGGCAGTAATAACCGTAACAAGGCTAGAATCAAGGTGGCCAGATTACAAGAAAGGATAGCCAATATCCGCAGGGATTTCCTGCATAAGGAATCAACTAAGCTTGTAAGGGAAAATCAGCTGATTGCGGTAGAAAACCTAAAGATTAAAAATATGTTGAGAAACCACAAATTGGCCAAGGCCATATCTGATGTAAGCTGGGCTGAGTTTTTCCGTATGCTGGAATACAAGGCCAAGCTCTATGGCTGTGATTTGGTGAAGGTGGACACATTCTACCCATCCAGCCAAACCTGTTCCTGTTGTGGCTATCAAAACACGGCTACAAAGAATCTTGGTATTCGTAAATGGACTTGTCCACAGTGCCATACCTACCATGACAGGGATGTAAACGCAGCTAGGAATATTCTGAGCAAAGCCTTGGAAATGCTGAAATCAGCGTAAGCTACAGAATAAAATACCGTGGGACACACGGAAATCTACGCTTGGGGAGAGTGTGTAAGACATATAGGCCACGGCCTATATGCAGTGCTCTGGGAACCAAGAATCCTCTGCCTTTAGGCATGGGGAGTGTCAACAGGCAACTGATAACAAGATGTCTAAGGTTTCCAACATCTGCCGCGAGATAGGCAAGCGTCATGTAATTGGTATTGGTAACACTAGCTCCGATGCTTCTATGCTGAACTATGCTAAGTTCAATGACAAGTATAAGGGATTCGTTTTGTCCGTACTCTGCGATGACAGCGTTCGTGACTGGGGTTTCACTGAGAAGGCTGCCAAGATGAAGGGTCTTAGCGAAAAATATGGCTGGACTGCTGTATCTATGGCTAAGGATTGGAAAACCATCTACGGCGATAATGTTAAAAAAGCCGCTTCTCAGAAGTTTAGAAAGTAATTTTAGTAGACCCGCATAATTATATTTCACTGGTATAAGATTTCTTCCCTTCAAAATATTGTTTTGTATGCTATTGAGCCGCATGAATGTATATACGTTTGTGCGGTGTTTTTTTGCAATAAATTCTGATTTGTAGAGTTATACGTCCCCGTTTTTCTGAAAGACAGCCTGCGGTCATAACGACTTTTGCTCTGTCGGCTAAATGACCCTGCCTGGTAGTTTATCCTTACGCATAGATACCGCTTGTCGCTGGCCAATTCACAGATACCGGAATTGTAGAGAGTGCCACCGGGCTCACTTTTGCTTCGCAAAAGCAGGAAGCCTCCTGACGCAAAAGTGTTATGCCCCTCCGGCTGTTGACGAATCATCGTGATTTTCCTACTCTAAATCGTCACAGCTGAGGTAGTACCTACGAAAACTCACTCCCGTTCCTAACTGAGCCTAGCGGATGCTAAATTCCTTCTGCGCCTTACGGCTTGAACTCATTAAGCACCGAGGCTCAGCAA
>CAKPVW010000087.1 GCA_934196075.1 uncultured Anaerovibrio sp. | reverse complement strand
TATAGCTCAGGGAGTTATAGATAATTTTTTGAAGCTGATGACAGATGCCAACTATCAGAGTCAGTCCCTGATGGTGAAATTCCTGAGTGAGCGTATTGAGGTGGCTCAAAAGGAGGCTGATGATGCTTCTCAAAAGTTGGAGGACTACAGCAAGGAGCACAAGGTATATGAGCCAGATGAGCAGACCAAGGCCATGATGGCTAGAATGGCAGCCTATGACAAAACCCTTGGCGAGCTGGAGGTACAGCAGCAGGCGGCCTCTGCACAATTTGGCAGTGTCAGCAGTCAGCTGGGAGAGCAGAATGCCAATGCCCTTAAATACAGTATGTCTGACAATGATGTGGTAACAGCTCTGAGAAATAAGATTGTAGCCAAAGAGGTTGAGCTGGTAAAACTGCGTCAGCTATATACCGAGGAACACCCAGATGTAATTACAGCGAAAAATGAGCTGCAGTCCTTGCAGCAGAATGTATCTGACGAAGTAGCAACAGCAGTTGCTTCCGGGGTAGTTCCCTTGAACAGCACTCAGGGCAGTCTGGTTACTCAGCGGTATCAGGCTGCTACGGCTATGGCTGTAGCCAAGGCCTCCGCAGCTGAGGTAAAGACACTGCAGCAGCAGGCAGATTCAGATATGGAGCAGCTGGCAGATGATGCTTTGGGATATCTGAAATTGGAAAGAGATGCCAAGATAAAGCAGGAAGTACATGCGGAATTGGTCAAGCAGGTGGAATCAGCCAAAATCCAGCAGGCCATGGAGTCTATGGATATACAGGTTTTGGACCCTGCCTCTATGCCCAAGGAGGATAAGCCAACCGGCCCAAGAAAGAAGCTGATTGCAGCTATTGGCCTGGTTATTGGCTGTATGATTTCACTGGGATATAGTCTGATAATTTATAAGCGGGAGTCCTAAAGGACTATTTGTGTAGAAAACTATTTTTATAGGAGAAGATGGTAGGGACATGCCTTTTATATATACATTGCGGGATAAATTGAAATTTGTATTGCTGGATGCAGTGATTTTGATACTGATGCCTATATTAGCTCTGATGATACGCTTTGAAGGAGGGCTGCCGGATAAAGAACTGACAGCACTGCTGAGCTGGCTGCCAATATTTGTCGTTATTAGCCTGGCTGTATTTGTGGCCTATGGCATGTATCACCGCATTTGGCATTATGCCCGGGTGCGGGATCTTGTGGCTATTGTAGGAGCAGTTTCCTTGTCTGTTGCCATGATGTTCGTGGTGGATATCTTTATGGGAATGCATATACCACGGAGTATATATGTCCTTACTTGGATGCTCTCCATTGGCGGTATTGGTATGAGCCGTTTGGCCTTTAAGATTAATTGGGATAATTGGACAGGGGATGCCGGTGCCAAAAAGCAGGTCTTGATTGTGGGAGCCGGTGATGCCGGAGCCATGATGGTGCGTGAAATTGAGCAGAATGATGACGCAGTTCTGAAAATTGCGGGATTTATTGATGATGATCCCAGAAAGCAGGGCAGCAAACTGTCAGGCTTTAATGTTCTTGGCACAACAGAAGATATTGTAGATATCTGCCAAAAAAGATCCATAGATGAAATTATTGTTGCTATGCCTTCGGTATCGGGCGATGTGGTAAGACGTATAGCTGAAAGCTGTCGTCAGACTGGCTGTGAGGTCAAAATCATGCCAAGTTTGTTTGAAATGACCGATGGCCATGTCAATGTAAGAACATTGAGAGATATCAATATAGAAGACCTGCTGCGGCGTGATCCTATCCATTTGGATTTTGCCAAGATTACCAGTTATATTGCTGGCAAAACTGTGTTGATTACTGGTGCTGGCGGCTCTATCGGTTCAGAGATTTCCCGTCAGGTCAGTCGAGTAGGGGCCAAGGAAATAATCCTGCTGGGTCGTGGTGAAAACAGTATTTATGAAATTTATCAGGAACTGAAAGTCAAGTTCCCTGACCAATTATATAGAACTGTTATTGCTAATATTACTGACAAACAGCGTATGACAGAGGTTTTTGCCAAATACAAGCCTCAGGTGGTATTCCATGCGGCTGCCCATAAGCATGTGCCATTGATGGAGATTCAGCCCGCAGAGGCTGTAAGAAATAATGTATTTGGCACCAAGAATGTAGCGGAATTGGCAGCTGCCTATCACAGTGAGATTTTCGTGTTGATTTCTACAGATAAAGCCGTAAATCCTACCAGTGTTATGGGGGCTACCAAGCGCTGTGCAGAACTGGTTTTGCAGGAAATCAACCAGCATAGTGAAACCAAATACGTTACGGTACGTTTCGGCAATGTACTGGGCAGCCGTGGCAGTGTAGTGCCATTATTTGAAAAGCAGATTGCTGCAGGGGGGCCGGTGACCATTACCCATCCGGAAATGACGCGGTTTTTTATGACCATTCCTGAAGCTGTCCAGCTGGTTTTGCAGGCAGGAAGTCAGGCTGAGGGCGGTGAGGTATTCCTCTTCGATATGGGCAAGCCGGTTAAAATCAGGGATATGGCCTGTGACCTTATTCAGCTCCATGGGCTGAAACCGGATCAGGATATCAAGCTGGTGTATACAGGTCTGCGTCCTGGAGAGAAGCTTTACGAGGAACTACTTACCAGTGAGGAAGGCACTGCCAGCACCAAGCACGAAAAGATATTCAAGGCAAAAATAAATCCGTTAGACACAGCAGAACTGAAAAGAGATTTGGATATTTTGGCCAATAATAGAGACACTATGACGATTTTGCAGACTATAAA
>CAKPVW010000086.1 GCA_934196075.1 uncultured Anaerovibrio sp. | reverse complement strand
TGTTTACTGTGTCATATTTTATTATTCTAGATTCTTTATCATGATAAAGAATCTAGAACTTTCCTATAAAGTAAAAAATTAGGCACATTGCTTATTTCTGCAATGTGCCTCTTATTTTGACTAAGTAAGTATTTAATTTAATTTGCTTACAGCCTCTGGACCAAATATCCAGGTCAGCTTTTTTTTGGCCTTTATACGAACCTCATCATTAATGTAAAACTGAGCTATAACTAAAGCTGCACCAATAATGGTTAAATCATCGGTATAACCTATAAATGGTATCAAATCTGCAATAGCATCAAAGGGCACGATAAAATACCCTAATGCTCCATAGATGCCTGCCTTGACCTTCTTGGGACATTTGGGATTCTGAGCTACATAGAAAAGCTGTAAAGCCTTGTAGGCAGCTTGCACCCCAATAGCCTTGAAATGCTTCGTCAGCTTTTGCCACAGCTTTTCTTCTGAATACTCTGTAGCATATTTTTCCGTATCTACGGTCTTATGCATATCATTTTCACTGCTGTCAGAAAAATTATTCCGTAATGTAAACATAAGCTACCTATCCTTTGCTGTACTCAGCTGATATTATCCTTAACTCCTGTGGCTTTACCGAGGTACAAAAAACAAGATCTTTACGCCAGCGTCTATAGCCTTTTTTACCGCTTCACCATAGGCAGGATGAGTGGCAATATTGGGCTCTACCTGCTGGATGCCCTCCATCTGAATCACATAGGCCATAATGGCATGATAGCCTTCCTGGACAGCCTTGGCCAACTCTCCTAGATGTTTTATTCCCCGTTCTGTAGGAGCATCAGGAAAATATCCCTGACCATCTATTTCCAAGGTACAGCCCTTAACCTCCATAAGATACCGTTCCGGCTTCTCCTGCGTACCAATTTGCTTTTCCATATAAAAATCGATGCGGGAATTTCCATAGGTATGCTCTGGCTTAATATAGCTAAAATCCTGCCCAGACAGCCATTCTGCCACTACTTTGTTAGGCGCCTGACTGTCCATATTTATTAAGCCAAAGTTTTTCTTATACACGGCAATTAAATCATATTTGGTCTTTCTATTGAGATTGGAGGCTTTTTCCAGCACCACCTTTACCCCAGGCAATAACAGTTCCTTACAGCGACCAGTATTCTTAACATGAACTGTTTCCACCTGACCATCTATTTCCACATGGGCAATAAACCTATTGGGCCTATCTACAAATTTACCCTCAACAATATCTTCGTAAATCATAAATTTTATTTATTCAGATACCACTGAATAATAGCCTGTGTTCCCTTGTTTTCCATGCCCTTAGCTGCCAGCTGATCATAAAGCTCCTTGGCCTTTTCCAGACCAGGCAATACCAGACCGGCCTCATGGGCAGTTTCAATAGCAATCCTCATATCCTTGATAAAATGCTTGATATAGAAGCCTGGCTTATCATCTCCAGCCAACATTCTTCTCCCTAAATTGGACAGAGACCAGGAGCCTGCTGCCCCGGTTTCAATAGTCTCTAACACCTTCTGGGTATCTAGGCCCATTTTCTGAGCATAAACCAGAGACTCCGCTACAGCCATCATGCCAGCTGCAATGGCAATCTGATTGGCCATTTTAGTATACTGACCGCTGCCTGCTGGACCAAAATAATTAATGGTTTTGCCCATAACCTGAAATACTGGCAATAGCGCCTGAAAAGCCTTTTCATCGCCACCTACCATAATAGCTAGAGTAGCATTGCGGGCTCCTAAATCACCGCCAGATACTGGAGCATCCAAAGAGGCAATTCCCTTGGCCTTAGCTGCTTCATATATCTTTCGGGCCAATATTGGACTAGAGGTGGTCATATCCACAATATAGCCTCCTACCTTGGTGGAAAGCACCCCCTGCTCTCCCAGATAAACCTCCTCCACGTCCTGTGGATAACCTACCATGGAAATGACTACATCTACCTCTGCCGCCAAAGCTGCTGGAGTATCATACCATTTCATACCATTTTCAATCAGCTCCTGAGCCTTTGCCTTGGTTCTTGTGTAAATTCCCAGTTCAAAGCCTGCTTCTTGCAAATGCTTAGCCATGCTACTGCCCATAACGCCAATACCAATAAAGCCAATCTTCTTTATAGTCATAATATCCGTCCTTTCTACCGAAAAGCTTCTACAAATATTTTACTACACAAGCCTTACCTATTCCAAATCATTTTTACAAATTCTGATTTGTAGAGTTGTTAGTAAGTCATGTTACTCTTTACTGAGGCATGGCAATACCCTTCCCGGCACGCTCACGCTATATAAATGTGCCTCACGCTGCTAAACTCATTAAAGCTCGTTAGAAGCTGTCACTGCGTTCAGCTTCTAACGACTTTAATTCGTTAAGAAGCGAGGCGCATTAATATGCCGTAGAAGGGTACATGCCATGCCTCTCAGTTAGTGTATTCACAGCAATTTCTCGCCTTGGCACAACTTGAAGATTTTGCGAACTGACTGGAATGGAACAGCAGATGGTAGTACCCTAAGAAAACCCTTGCTGAGCCTCGGTGCTTAATGAGTTCAAGCCGTAAGGCGCAGAAGGAATTTAGCATCCGCTAGGCTCAGTTAGGAGCGGGCAATATGCCAGCGACATATTGCCCGGAATAAAATGACCGCTGTGTCATTTTATTCCGCGACGAGTGATATTTAGTTCATACTATCTCTGCTGTGACGATTTAGAGTAGATAAATCACGATGATTCGTCAACAGCCGGAGGGGCATGACACTTTTGCGTCAGGAGGCTTCCTGCTTTTGCGAAGCAAAAGTG
>CAKPVW010000085.1 GCA_934196075.1 uncultured Anaerovibrio sp. | reverse complement strand
TCACCATCAGGGACTGACTCTGATAGTTGGCATCTGTCATCAGCTTCAAAAAATTATCTATAACTCCCTGAGCTATAATATGAGCTTCCTCTGGACTGCGACCTTTGGCATCTACTACGATAAGATTGGTACCCTTGGTATTCTTGATATCCAGATTGGATTTGGCAAAATCCTCTGCTTCAGGACGCTTGTCCTCCTCCTTATCGCTATATACATCCTGGATAATAGGCTCCAAAACTGTCCTG
Source organism: uncultured Anaerovibrio sp. (assembly GCA_934196075.1). Taxonomy (GTDB): domain Bacteria; phylum Bacillota; class Negativicutes; order Selenomonadales; family Selenomonadaceae; genus Anaerovibrio. The sequence goes on along the minus strand of CAKPVW010000085.1, from coordinate 2,673 downwards.
GTTTTCATAATCTCGATGTATTCGCCAGCCTTGCCAGTAGAGCTGCCCGTCATAGCAGCCAAGGCTGCGGCACCGGCACTAAGAGCAGATTTGCTGCCACCTACCTGCACCATTACACTGGAGGTATAGGTCTTGGGCAAAAGCAGGGACACAATAATAGCCACTACCGTACACCCAGCTACAATTCCTCCAAAAAGTTTTTTTCTATCCATAATAATGGCAAACAGCTTGCCTAAATCTATATTATCTTCTCTTTCCATATTCTCTTCCTTTGCAGTTTTACTTTTGTCTACCTATGCCATGCCTTAATCCTTGGTTATAGTACGATAGGTGGCATAAAGATTGATATATGGTGCAATATCTTCATTAAATATTATCTTGCCGGAATCTGGTACGTAGACAATATCTCCATCCTCCAGCTGGATATTCTGACTTAAATCGTGCTTTTTGACGAAGGCATCAATATTGATTTCCCGATAATACAGCACTCCCTCTATCTGCCGTATCAGCTGGATATGCTTGGAACGGCCTTTATTATCTACACCGCCAGCACTGGAAATGGCTGCATAGGTATTCATATTGTCCACATTCATTTCCTTGATACCTGGCAGCTGTACATTGCCCATCACATATACCTTGCGAGCACCATAGCTTTTGATGCTGACATTAAGCTCTGGCAGTTTGTAATACTGGCTTAACTTATTGTAAATCACCCTTCTAGCCTCATCCAAGGTAAGACCTGCCAGCTTGACATTGCCCACATAGGGCAGTGCCGCCATGCCGTCTACTCCAATGGTAATCTCATTTTCGCCAATGTCCTTTGTGTGGCCTAAAGCCATAATGGTAATAATGTCATATTTGGCCAGTCTGTATTCATTTTGTCTATAATCTGGACGCAGCTGGGCTGTTTTGAATATTGTATTATCTGTGCTTTTTACAGCAGTCATTTCCTGCTCCTGAGGCTCTGCATAGGCTGTTGTTACAGGTGCCATACCAGCTAGAGATATATTCAATCCCAGCAATACTCCTGCTGTCAGTGTCGCTATCTTTTTCATACATTCTCCCTAAAGATATTTGTTCTAAATATATTACTTCTATGTGTATATTTGCGTTCAAGTTATTCAACTTATCCACACTGTCTAGTATACTACCACATTTGCCCCCCCCCACAAGACATTAGAGCGAATTTTTTCAAAATTCGATTCAAATGTCTTGTACATTTTTCCCAACACAAAAAGAGCTGTCCCGCCACAGCTTTTTCTGTTAGCGTTACAGCTCTTTCACTTGTACTAAAAATGCCGCCCCAGATATGGGACGGCATTTGCGTACAGATATAGAGAAGAAATAGCATCTGCTATTTACATTCTCATTAGATGCTAAACTGCGATTATTCGACAACAGCCGGGGGTGCATGATGTTTTTGCGTCAGGAGGCTTCCTGCTTTTTCAAGGCAAAAGTCGTTATGACCGCAGGCTGTCTTTCGTAAAAACTGGAATATCTCTGCAAATCAGAATTTGAACGTACAAAAAGAGCATACCAGCTTTGTGGGCCTAATATGCTCCTTGCTACGAAATGTTATTATCTTTACACACTTAACGGTTGTATGCAGATTATCCCTTATTACTTAAGACTTTTAGCAACAAAATCCAGTTCCTCTGGAGTATAGCGACCTGTTGCACGCAATTTATCTATGGTAGTAAAGCCATCTAAAATCATATCTCTTAAACTCTCAACTCTAGCTTCAAATCTGCCTTTTTCCTCTCCCAATAGCATACCTTTACGTTCACCTTCAAGCAATCCTTCAAGTTTACCTTTTGTTACAGCTTCTTCCCACAGGCCTAAACTTAAATTACACATATCGCTCACCTCCTGGTCGATTTCCATAGTCATAGGAAGCTGATATTCTTCCTGTAATTTTTGTTTTTTGTCTTTTACATCCATCTTGCTCAACAATGTATCTAACATACCAATAAGCTGATTCTGACTGCACTCAGGATTTCCACTGAGATGGACAAGAACCACACCTACATAGTCATAGGTATAATTAATATCAAGATGATTATTGCCTTGATAAAGAATTTCTGGTTTTAAGGAATATGATACAATAGAGTCTTTTTTATCCTCTGGACAGTCCATACATATCCAAATGCTGTAGACCTTTTTCAGATTGTCATATTGAGCTGAATCGGAACCATTATTGGTAAATTCAGTGTTTAATTGTGCTGAAAGCAGTCTAGCTGCATAGAATATACCTCGATTGACAATACTATAACCAGGATTGCTTTTCCGCTGAGCTTCAACATTGATAATAATCTTGGTCTTTTCACCATCTGGCAAATTTACTTCAAAACGTAAATCATATACAATACGTCCCTCACCAGAAATATCATCCTCTAACTGCTTATTAATAATCTTCGGATTACTTAGCCCAGGCTCTACAAAAGTCTGACCTATCATAACACTGTTACCGTCAATACAGTTTTCTATTTGCAGCAACGATAGGGTAGACAGCTCGTGAACTGTGAATTTGAGAATCCGTGCCAGTATAGGCTTGTTCGCCAGAACCTTTTTGATGCTCTTGTCATATTGAATGAACAGATTTTCCTTTTCAATATCCGAAGCAAGTGCTGTAGGGGTATCAACCAAATTCACCACTTCCTTATGCTTATTTTA
>CAKPVW010000084.1 GCA_934196075.1 uncultured Anaerovibrio sp. | reverse complement strand
TCTTCCGTACCTGCTCATGTTGACATGATGGGCCTCATTGGTGCTGGTAACAACCCAATGGTTGGTATGTCTGTTGCAGTAGCAGTTGCTGTACAGGAAGCAATGGCAAAATAATCCAAGCTGGATTTTAGCTTAAACATAGACAGCTCTCCGAATTTCGGAGGGCTGTTTTTTCTAGAATTAGTCAGCATTTAGGAGGTAAATTATGCAGAATAGAACTTATCTTGCCATAGATTTAAAATCATTTTTTGCCTCGGTGGAATGTCAGAAAAGGGGCCTTGATCCAATGGACACCAACCTGGTGGTGGCAGATGAAAGCCGTACTGACAAAACCATTTGTCTGGCTGTAACTCCTTCTTTGAAATCCTATGGTATTCCGGGGCGAGCCAGATTGTATCAGGTGCGTGAAAGGGTTAGAGAAGCGAATTATCTTCGGAAATATAAGGTTCCGAGTAAAAAACTAAATGGTTCCTCTTATCTTGCTTCCCAGCTCAAGGAAGATAGTACGTTACAGGTGGATTTTATTATTGCTCCTCCTGCCATGGCCAGCTATATGGAATACAGCACTAAAATTTATGGTATTTATATGAAATATGTAGCACCAGAGGATATTGTAGTTTATTCCATAGATGAGGTGTTTATGGATGTTACCAACTATCTGCCTACTTACAAAATATCTCCCCACGATTTGGCTATGAGAATAATTTTGGATGTACTAAAAAATACGGGCATTACTGCTACTGCTGGTATTGGTACCAATCTATATCTGGCCAAGATTGCTATGGATATTATGGCTAAGCATATTCCTGCTGATGAAAATGGTGTGAGAATTGCGCAATTGGACGAAATGAGCTATCGACGCCAGCTATGGAATCACCGCCCTATTACAGATTTTTGGCGGGTGGGGCCAGGCTATGCCAAAAGACTTGCCGCCTATGGTATGGTGACCATGGGGGATGTGGCTCTCTGCTCTGAAAAAAATGAGGATCTTCTCTACAAACTTTTTGGTAAAAATGCTGAACTTTTGATTGACCACGCTTGGGGGATAGAACCATGTCAGATTTCTGACATCAAGGCCTATGTGCCGGAAAATAATAGTCTAGGTTCTGGGCAGGTATTGCAGACTCCCTATGATTATGCCAAGGCTAGGATTGTTATGCAGGAAATGGCAGAGGGGCTTTCCTTGGAGCTTGTATCTAAGGGGTTGATAACCAATCAGCTGGTTATGACTGTGGGTTATGATATTGAAAATATCCAAAATCCAGATAAAAGAAGCCACTATGAGGGAGAGGTAGTTGTGGACAGATATGGACGGCAGATTCCCAAGCATAGTCATGGCAGTAGAAATTTAGGAGAGTATACCTCATCTACTAGAATGATTCGTCATGGAGCTGAGGAGCTTTTTGCTCAGATTGTGGATAGAGAGCTTTTGATTCGACGTATGAATTTGACAGCCAATCATGTTATTCGGGAAAAGGACAAGCCGCAGCCTAAGCAGAAGGTAGAGCAACTAGATTTATTCGGCATAGCTCAGGAGCAGGAAGAACAACAGGCTAGGAATTTGGTGTTGGAGGGGAAGGAAAGACGCTTGCAGGAGGCAACCATTGCCATTAAAAAGAAATTTGGCAAAAATGCTCTGCTGAAAGGCACTAATTTACAGGAGGGAGCCACTGCCAAGGAACGAAATCGTCAGATTGGCGGACATAGAGCATGATGAAGCAATATGAGGATATTATCAATCACCAAAGACCTATTTCCCGTAAGCACAAGCCTATGAGCAGGCGGGATAGGGCGGCTCAATTTGCTTCCTTTGCAGCTCTATCGGGCTATGAGGATATGGTGGAAGAAAAGCGAAAAAATATTGAAGCAGAAATTGAAGAAAAGGACCATTAGGTATTGAAATTTTCTTTGGCAAGATATATACTATGGCATTGTGTAAGAAAGGAGATGTAATAGATGAGTGATAATGTAAAAGAAAAACTGACTATTAAAGAATGGCTGCCCTTAATCGGAATGACCTTTGCAGCTTTTTTGTTTAATACATCAGAGTTTATGCCTATTGGTCTTTTATCTACCATAGCAGAGGATTTTGCCATGACAGAGGCAGAGATTGGCAGAATAGTTTCCATTTATGCCTGGGTGGTTATGATATTATCCATGCCTTTGATGGTTATGGCCTCCCGTTATGGCTTGAGAACTTTGATTCTCAGTACCTTGGCCGTATTTATTTTGTCCAACAGCCTGGCTTCCATAGCTACGGATTTCTGGACCTTGCTGGGAGCTAGATTGGTGCTGGCCTGTGCTCATGCCATTTACTGGTCTATTGCCACTCCAGCTGTAGTGCGTATGGTGGCACCTCAGTTTAAAACCGTTGCTATGAGTATGCTGATAGCTGGATCCTCTATGGCAGTTATTTTGGGTATGCCCTTGGGACGAGTAATCGGTTTGCATGCGGGCTGGCGTATGTCCTTTTTGACTATGGCGATTATTGCGGCTTGCACCCTGACATATTTGTGCTTTGTTTTTCCTAAGCTGGAAAAAACAGAGAAATTTACTTTTAAGCAGCTGCCAGAACTATTCCGTAATAAAACACTGATGGGATTATTTGCTATCGCAGCCTTGGTGCCTACAGCCCAGTATGCGGCCTATAGTTATATAGAGCCATTTATGAAGTTTGTAGCCAAGATGCCAGATAATATGGTAACTATTAATTTGATGATTTTGGGTTGTGCCGGCCTTTTGGGCAGTGCCATTTTCGCCAGAACCTATGAGAAGCATGTCAAGGTGTTTTTAACCTTGTCTATTGCAGGCATTGCTTTGAGTCATTTATTGTTATATCCTGCTACTGTTAATGAATTTGCTATGATTGCTCTGTTTATTTTCTGGGGCGTATGTATGACCTGCTTCGGTATGGCCAGTCAGGCGGATTTAATGGCGGCTACTACTGTTAGTGCAGCTCCTGTAGCTATGTCTATTTACTCAGGTATTTTCAACTTTGGTATTGGCAGCGGCACCTGGGTAGGAGGTATGATTTGTGATCATATCAATATTGCTTATATTGGTTATGGTGCAGGAATTCTGACTATATTAGGTACTATATTCAGTGCGTGGCTGGCTAGTCATTTGCATAAAAAGCATTAATTTCTAATGTCTTGCAAAATTCTGATTTGTAGAGGTTATAGATTGTTCACAATACTGTTTACTGAGGCATGGCAAATACCCTTCCCGGCACGCTCGCGCTATATAAATGTGCCTCACGCTGCTAAACTCATTAAAGCTCGTTAGAAGCTGTCACTACTTTCAGCTTCTAACGCCCTTAATTCGTTAAGAAGCGAGGCGCATTAATATGCCGTAGAAGGGTACATGCCATGCCTCTCAGTTAGTGTATTCACA
>CAKPVW010000083.1 GCA_934196075.1 uncultured Anaerovibrio sp. | reverse complement strand
GATATAGATAAAATGGCAAAGCCATAATTTGTGGGGGCGAACACTTTGTTAGATATTAAATTTGTCAGAGAAAATCTTGATGCAGTTCAGACTATGCTGAACAATCGTCAGAATAAACTTTCCTTGGAGGGCTTTAAGGAGCTGGAGAAAAAGCGCCGTGAAATTATCAGCCAGGTTGAGGTACTGAAGAATCAGAGAAATACTGTTTCCAAGCAGGTTGGCCAGATGAAGAAAAACGGCGAGAATACAGATGCTATTTTTGCTGAAATGCGTCAGGTAGGTGAGAAGATTGATGCCTATGATGCGGAATTGAAGCAGGTAGAAAGCGATTTGCGGGATATTATGCTGAGCATTCCTAATATGCCAAAGGAGGACGTTCCTATTGGTGTAGATGAGAATGACAACCCAGAGGTGCGCCGTTTTATGGAGCCTACCAAATTTGACTTTGAGCCAAAGGCTCATTGGGATTTGGGCGATGCTTTGGGCATTTTGGATGCTGAGCGTGCTGCTAAGGTTACTGGCGCTAGATTTACCTTCTACAAGGGGTTGGGTGCTCGTTTGGAGAGAGCCCTGATTAATTTTATGATGGATCTTCATTCCAACAAGCATGGTTATACGGAAATGCTGGCTCCATGCATGGTAAATACTGCCAGCATGTATGGTACTGGTCAGCTGCCAAAGTTTGCTGAGGATATGTTCAAGGTGGAGGGTACTGATTATTATATGGTACCTACTGCTGAGGTACCTACTACTAATTATCATCGTGAGGAGATTCTGGATGGCAGTCAGCTGCCTGAGTATTATTGTGCTTATACTGCTTGCTACCGTGCCGAAGCTGGCAGTGCTGGCCGTGATACCCGTGGTTTGATTCGTCAGCATCAGTTCAACAAGGTAGAGCTGATTAAATTTGTTAAGCCTGAGGATTCTTGGGACGAATTGGAAAAGATGGTAGAGGATGCACAGGATGTATTGAAGATTCTGGAGCTGCCACATCGTGTTATTACTCTCTGCACTGGTGATATGGGCTTTACCTCTGCCAAGACCTATGATATTGAGGTATGGATGCCAGCTCAGAATACCTACCGTGAGATTTCTTCCTGCTCCAACTGTCAGGATTTCCAGGCTCGTCGTGCTAATATTAAGTTCCGTCGTGAGCAGAAGGGCAAGCCAGAGTTTGTACATACTCTGAATGGTTCCGGTTTGGCTGTAGGCCGTACCTTTGCAGCTATTCTGGAGAACTATCAGCAGGCAGATGGCTCTGTTGTTATTCCAAAGGCATTGGTGCCTTATATGGGCGGCATTGAGGTTATTAAGCCTCAGGAGCTGTAATAATTATATATATGTAAGTAAAGAGGCTTGCGCTACAAAGCGGAGCCTCTTTGTTGTTGAAATTCTCTTTGGTTGAAATTTTTGCAGCTGAGAGAAGTAATAGAGAGGGGAATATATATGCCAAAACGGGCAATATGGGCTGAAATTGATTTGCAGGCTCTGGAAAATAATATCCGCAATATTAAATCCTGTATCAAAAATAAGGCAAAATGGTGCGCTGTAGTGAAGGCTGATGCCTATGGTCATGGAGCTGTGGCAGTGGCTAGAAAGGCTGTGGAGCAGGGGGCGGATTATTTGGCGGTAGCTGTTATTAGTGAAGCTATTTCCTTGCGGCAGGCTGGGTTTACTACCCCTATCTTGATTTTAGGTACAACTTCTTTAGAGGCTTCTGCTGATTTGGTAGCCTATGATATTACCCAAGCTGTGTATACTGTAGAGCAGGCTAAGGCTATATCTGCTGAGGCTGTAAGACAGGGCAAAACGGCTAAAATACATATGGCAGTAGATACGGGCATGAGCCGCATTGGAGTAAGACCGGAGCAGGCGGGAGATTTGGCTCAGGCCCTGTCCACTATGCCAGGAATAGAGCTGGAGGGAATGTTTTCCCATTTTGCTTTGGCAGATGCCAAGGATAAAAGCTTTGCTTATCAGCAGTTAGAGGCCTTTAAGCTGGCTATTAGCAAGGTTGAGGCAAAGGGAGTTAATATACCTATTAAGCATATTGCTAATTCTGCTGCCATTTTGGAAATGCCAGAGACTCATTTTGATATGGTAAGAGCTGGGATTATTCTCTATGGTCTGTGGCCATCTGATGAGGTGGAGCATGTTATTGAATTGCAGCCAATTATGGAGCTAAAGGCACAGATTGTTTTTGTAAAGAATCTGCATCCTGGGGAGTCTATTAGCTATGGCTGTACCTTTACGGCTCAAAGGGAAAGCAGAATCGGTACTTTGCCTATGGGCTATGCAGATGGCTATACCCGTATGTTTACCGGCAAAGCACAGGTGGATTATCAGGGAAAAAGGGCACCGATTGTAGGAAGAATCTGCATGGATCAGTGTATGGTGGATTTGACGGATGTACCGGAGCTGCAGCAGGGGGATGTGGTAACCTTATATGGTTCATCTACTCTCACTATGGATGAAGCTGCCAGCTGGCTGGGGACAATTAATTATGAATTGCCATGTATGCTGAATGCCAGGGTACCTAGGGTGTATAAAAATTAAATTTTTTGTAATGATTTTTCCTTCTTGGCGTATAAGAATCAGAAAATAAAATTTCTAAAGCGGTTTAAGAAAGGAATGATTTATTATGATAGACACTAAGGTATTATTGAATGAGGAGCAGCTGGATAGCATTGCCGGTGGTACAACCTATGACTGTATTCAGGGAACTTGTCAGGTGAAGGGGCCAAAATATGGCAAGCCTATTGTTACACTTATCGGTCCTCATGGCAGTATGAGCGTGGATGCTGCTCGTTGGTATGAGTTTAAGCAGAAGCATCCAAATGATACCTTTTTGGGACAGGATGGCAAGGATTTTGAGTTAAAACCTAATTTTATCATATAGGAAATTTTTATCGGCTGGTTCAAATTGAATCGGTCGATATTTTTTTATTACGCATAAATTCTGATTTGTAGAGCTGATTGGCAAATCGTGTTACTCTTTACTGAGGCATGGCAATACCCTTCCCGGCACGCTCGCGCTATATAAATGTGCCTCACGCTGCTAAACTCATTCAACCGCATAAAAAGATTCACTAAGTTCATCTTTTTATGGTTTGAATTCGTTAAGAAGCGAGGCGCATTAATATGCCATGGAAGGGTACATGCCATGCCTCTCAGCTAGTGTATTCATCGCAATTTTCCGCCTTGGCACAATTTGCAATTATTTTCTTTCTTCGATATATGGTGACACAGATAAAGCACAATGATTCGTCAACAGCCAGAGGTGCATAACACTTTTGCGTCAGGAGGCTTCCTGCTTTTGCGAAGCAAAAGTGAGCCCGGTGGCACTCTCTACAATTCCGGTATATGTGAATTGGCTCAGCGACAAGCGGTATCTCTGCGTAAGGCTAAATCACCAGATAGGGTCATTTAGCCGACAGAGCAAAAGTCGTTATGACCGCAGGCTGTCTTTCAGAAAAACGGGGACATATAACTCTACAAATCAGAAGTTAGCAGGCAAAGAAAAAATATGAGAAAAATTTTATAAAAGTGTTGACAGAGGTGCAGATTTGTTGTAATATATACATCGTTGTCGCTGA
>CAKPVW010000082.1 GCA_934196075.1 uncultured Anaerovibrio sp. | reverse complement strand
TTGAGAGGCATGGCATGTACCCTTCCACGGTATGTTAATGCGCCTCGCTTCTTAACGAATTAAAGGCGTTAGAAGCTGAACGTAGTGACAGCTTCTAACGAGCTTTAATGAGTTTAGCAGCGTGAGGCACATTTACATAGCGCGAGCGTGCCGGGAAGGGTATTTACCATGCCTCAGTAAAGAGTAACATGATTTGCCAATCAGCTCTGCAAATCAGAATTTATACCTCATGCCTGCCTGAGCAGCTGCTTCCCCATGCGTTCTCCATAGGTTACAAACAGCTCCCTAAAATCCTCTATATTCTGACTCATCCCCACAGGACCCAAATGAATCACTGGCTTCCCATAGGAATTTCCTCCAGAATAAACCATCATACCCATAACCATCATAAATACCAGCATTTCCTTAATGGCATTCTCAGCTCCGCCGTGAATATACTGTTCCGTAGCAAAGGCTCCTCCCAGCTTACCAGCCAACCCCAATTTTCTTACATTAACCTCCAGCCAATTTTTCATTTTGCCAGTTACAGAAGCCATATAGGTTGGTGAACCAAATATAGCCATATCTACACTTGTTACATAATCAAAATCCACATTGTCAATATTGAAGCACTTTACCTCAATATCTCCTGCCTTCTTCAAGCCCTCAGCAATAAAGCCAGCTGCCTTTTCTGTAGTATTAGTCCTTGAATCATAAATAATTGCCGCTTTCATCTTTTTCCTCCTAACTCCTATCCTTTTATCCAAAATACCATAACTCCCTGATTTTAAGCATAGGGAACATCAATTAACCAAATGAGTATAAATAAATCCCTCTCTTACCCCGGAATCACTGTAGGTAATCTGCTGACACTGGAAATGCTCTGTCAAAACTTTGGCAATAACCATACCTGGCACTATAGTATTTATTCTATCAGGTACCTGCTTCATCAGCAATACTGCATCATCATAACCAATCTCCTCCAACTGAGAAAAATGCTGTATCATCTCTCCCAAAGCCTCTGCCTTCAACACTAGGTTGTTCTTTTCACAATTATACATACCATTATAAAGGGCACAGGCCCCCTTAAAAGTGCCACCAATCCCCAACAACATATTACACCTAATGGAAGCAAAATCCACTGCTTGAGCCAAAATTTTCCTAGCCTGATCCTCCATCAGCTTAACCTCAAATTCGTTTGGCAATACCGAGCTGCAATATTTAGTGCGAAAAACCAAAGAACCCATAGGCAAGCTAACCTTATTCATCATATTTCCATTTTGAAATGCTACCAGCTCTGTACTAGCTCCTCCTATATCCGCCAACACTCCATCCTGCTCCTTGATACTATGAACAGCCCCTTCAAAATCATATTGCGCCTCCATATCCCCAGAAATGATTTCTACATGGATGCCAGTACGACGAATAATCTCTGTTACAGCCTCCTGACTGTTTTCACAATTTCGCAGGGCAGCAGTAGTAAAGGCAGCAATATTAGTAATATGAAAAATCTCCAAAAATGCCTTAAACTCCAAGAGAATCTCACAAACCTTGTCAATTCCTGCCTGACTCATTCTATTATTTTTCAAATAGGCTGCCAAACCTACCATATGCTTTTTTTTCATTAAAAAATCTATTTGCTGGCCCCTAATATCATAAATAGCCATACGAATAGTGTTAGAGCCTACATCAATAATACCGTGAATCATCACAAATACCTCCCAAAATTATTATGTTTTTCTATATTCGCTACAAAGGAAAAATATCCTTTTGTCTGCTAAAAAAATTCCAAATTGTAAAGACATATCCCCTATTTAAGCTACAGACAATAGCACAAATCGTCATTTCTATAAAAATGACAAAAAATTATATATATTTATATACAAAAACACCTTGCACAAATGTAAAAAATATGATAACATATTTTTGGGTGAAGCGTTGTGGGGACAACGCATTGTACATACTCTCCTGAGTTTTGTACAGGTGGCAGATGAGGTTGATGCAGAAGGAGCGACGATCGGTTGTCGCTCCTTTTGTATTTCCTATTTTTTTATTCAATTTTATCGCAATATGTGTTAAAATAAAATATATACTTTGCAACGTAAATTTATGTAAGGCAGGCGATTCATATGGCAAACAAAATATTTGCATTGGTAGGACCATATGCTTCCGGCAAAACTACCTTGATATCCAAACTCATGGACTTGGGTGTTCATTATATTCCTGTTTACAGCACTAGTGATGCTATGCGCCTAAAAAAGGACAAGCGTCTAGTAAACTTTGTTAGTAAATCTGCCTTTGCCCAAGGAGATTGGATGGTTAAGGTAGCTTACAAGGGAGATTATTATGGTATAAAGAAACATGATATGCTAGATTCTATCAAGACACATCATGTCAGTGTAACCATTCTTGATCAAAATGGTGTAAAACAGTTGGCTAGGCTTATGACAGCACATCTAAAAACTGTTTATCTGATGACAGACTATGTCAGCCTGGTAGACAGAATGCTGCGTCTTGGACTGAACAACACTGATATGAAATACCATCTAGAATACGCAGAATCCAATAATGAATTTAATTTCTGGAAGTCAGCTGACTATATTATCAAGAATACTACTGATATTGACACCGCCTTTAATCAGCTTATGGCTATTATGGGTCTGTCAATCAATGCCACCCCAGAAACAATTCAAAAATTAAATCACTCATCTCATAAGTAAAAGGTATAAAAAAACTGGAAGCGACCGCGCTTCCAGTTTTTTGTTTATTTTCCCATAGCCAGAGCCTGCTGACGCAGTCTGGCAATTCGCTCCTGTGTTGGTGGATGAGTGCTAAACAGATTTACAAAGGTCTGCTTGCTGCCAGCCAATGGGTTGATAATACACATATGAGCTGTTGAGGTGGTACTATGTGCCAAGGTAGGCCCATGGAGAGAATAGTATTCTATCTTCTCTAGAGCATTGGCCAAAGCATTAGGATTCCCACAGATTTCACCGCCAGCCTTATCCGCATCGTACTCTCTAGAACGAGAGATAGCCATCTGAATCAAAGCCGCAGCAATAGGGGCAATAACTATAGTAACAATCATGCCCAGGAACCCGCCATTATCATCATCGTCAGAACGGCCTACACCAAAGATAGCCGCCCACTGAGCAATATTGGCAATGGTGGATATAACACCAGCCATAGCAGCCGCTATACAGGAAATCAATGTATCACGATGCTTAACATGTGAAAGCTCATGAGCCAGCACACCGCCAATTTCTTCATAATCTAGGGTATTCATCAATCCAGTTGTTACTGCTACAGCAGCATGAGATGGATTACGGCCTGTTGCGAAGGCATTTGGTGCTCCGCTATTGACAATATACACCCTTGGCATAGGCAGCTCTGCATTGGCTGCCAATCTTTCTACTAAACGATACAGCTCCGGCGCACTGTTTTCATCTACCTCTTGGGCGTCATAGGTCTTTAACACAATAGTGTCACTGAACCAATAGGTCACAAAATTGAAGCCCAAGGATATAATGAGCATCAGCATTGCTCCTCCCCGACCTCCAAAGGCTCCGCCTACGGCTATCATAATACCCATAAGCAAAGCCATGAGAACAGTAGTCTTTAGCGTATTCATAATATCATTTCTCCTTAAATTTTAACTTCTAACTACCCATGCTTTGATTGTACCATTGATTTCTGAAAAAAGTCTAAAAATCAAAGTTTTCCCCATGCTAACGGGTGCTAAGGCTCCCTCCTCTTAGGAGGGAGTTAAGCACCCGTAAGG
>CAKPVW010000081.1 GCA_934196075.1 uncultured Anaerovibrio sp. | reverse complement strand
GTAAAAACGATAGGTACGATAACCATCTTGATCAGGTTAATAAAAATAGTACCTATTGGTGCAATCCACCATTTAATGAATGGCAATCCATCAACGCCTGCCATCAAGCCAACTACAACAGACAAAACCAGCGAAATTAGAATTTTGACTGAGAGATTCATAGTAACCCTCCTCATTAATACGCATATAATTTACCGTGGCATTCCCCCATCCTTAGTCAGGGGATTCTTGGTTCAATGAACAAAGTACAGAAATATCGCCTATATACTCTGTGCTGTTCTCCCCAAGCGTAAAATTCCATGTGCCTCATGGTATTTATCTGTTATATCTAGTCTAGGGAAAAGACTGCATATAACAGAGATGCTCCATATAGCTGCGCCTAGGATGCGGCTATATCAAGCATTATGCTAAGAAACTGTCCGCACTACAATTTCTTAATAATATATGATATATGGAAATATCTTAAATATTGGCCAAAACAGTAAACATAAATAACTGTAAGGCAATAGTAAATTTGGAAATAATAGCCACTATCTCAAAGGTTTTCTGATCAGGCTCATTTTTGTCAACCCAGCGCTGCAAAAGCTTGGGCTTATCTACAGCTCTTTTGATGACAGTGCTGACCTTTACTGTAAAACGTAAGGCAATAATCTGCTCTGTAAAGAATATACAAAAACAAACAAAGAAAAAGGTGATTCGATAATATATATCGTTTACAAGTGCATAAGCATATTCATAGGCCAAATAAAAACCTATAATATCGAAAGCCAGCAGCGCAAATGACATTATTAGCATGCATTTGGATATAGAAGCTGCTGGAATAAAACGCTCTATTTCCATTAGCTGATCTACAAAATCTCTATCATCTGGCTCCTGAAAAATGTGATAAAGATTGAAGCTGGCATAAGCAAGCCAAAGGATGGAAAATAAACATATCTCTAACACTAATATCGCTCCTTTATTTAATAATATTATATATCAAAACTATAGAAAAATCTATAAGATTTATAGTTTTAGCAGAATGTTTCTAAAATTGCATTTTGTATACAGGCGTTTATATCCTTGTAAAGAGGTATTCAATGTACGCCACCTATATAGTTTGTGAGATGCTGCGCTAATAATAGAGTGGAGCTAATATCTCCCCCTTCTAGTGGTCACACCATTGAAAGAAAATACAAAGGCATTTTCTTTCAATGGTATATGAGCATAAAACATAACAATACTATATCATATTATAACTAAGCATTAAAAGAAAAATACCTCTAAAGCAGCAGATTTTTATATTTTATCTGTCTACTTTAGAGGTTAACATACCTTTGTTTACAGAAATTGTGGTAAATTATTTATGCAATTTTGCTGTGTAAAGATTTTCAAAGAATTCGCATGCATCCATAATACAATCAGGGCAGGAGCGCAATATCTTGCCAGTACCGATACCCTTTAATTCATGGCAGATAACAGAATTGTTGCGAGCCTTGAAATTGTTAAGAATTTCTTTGTTAAGGCCATAGGTTTGAGCCTTGGTGGCAGGGTGCTCTAAATCACCACTGCTGTTTAAAAGACCTACCAGGGCAAGGGCACCGCTGATAGCTCCACAAGTGCCCTGCATATTGCCTCCGCCAAGGCCAAAGCCTTCAGTTATCTTGAATAATTGGCTAGGGTCCATATCTACTAAATCTGCATAGGTTAATGCTACAGATTGGGCACAATTATATCCCTTATTATGCATTTCTATAGCAATTTTCTTCCTGCTTTCCATAAAATTTCCTCCTTGACATAATACAATAAAATTAGCACGACATTCCGCCACCTATATAGGTGGGAGACACCGGACACCTCATTATAGCACAATATACCACAAGCAGAAAATATGATATAATATTACGTAATAGTTAATAAAGATGAATTTATCCATTGGATGGTGATAGTATGCATGATATTTTGGCCAGCTTGGGACAGTTGACTCTGGCCTGTGTATTAGGTGGCTTAATAGGTTATGAGCGTCAATCAAGGCGAAAATCAGCTGGATTAAGAACTAATATACTGGTGTGTCTTGGCTCCTGTTTGATTATGATGATGTCCTTTAGTATTTATAAAGAAGTTGAAGGTTTGACTAACGCAGATCCAGCCAGATTAGGTGCACAGGTGGTTAGTGGTATTGGTTTTTTAGGCGCCGGTGCTATTATGAAGGAAGGTCTTAGCATTACGGGTTTGACGACAGCGGCCTGCTTATGGGTGGTTGCTGGCGTTGGGTTGGCTGTAGGAGCTGGTTTTTATGTTGAAGCTGTTTTGACGACTATTTTGGTAGTAGTAACAGTAGGCACTTTAAGTCATTGGGAATTGAAATGGTCATCTAGAGCTAGTATTCTTAGGGTTCGTATCTACTCTGAAAATATTCCAGAGCAGCTATCTATTATTAGCAGCTGTTTGGAGAAGATGAATATAGATATAAAATCCGTGAAAATTCGCGAAGAATATGATCGGGACAGCAAAGAGCAGTGTATTATTCAGGTTATGGAGCTGACCTTGATTAATACAAATCATGTGAGAAATATTTGTATTACTAATGGGCTGCAAAGTCTAACAGGTATCAAGGGCGTGGAGGTTCGTTAAAAGAAAGGAAGTTGGGTAGTATGTTTGACAAGAATCACCTTATGGGTAACACACATTTAAAAGCCGAAGCCAATATGGATTTTATTCAACGAATTCAGCAAGAGCAGCCAGATCTGGCAGAAGCGGTAAATAAATTGAGGGATTTATTACCTGAGGAGGTTTATAAGCGAGCTTTTAGCAATATTCAAACCTTTAACCGCCGAGGCGATAATCTTTTGATTGTCAGCGGTGGTATTTTACAGCGCACTTTTCTGGAACGGGATTGTATTCCTGCCTTGAAGGAGGCATTAAATGTAAAAAGAGTTCAAATTATAGGCTGAGTAATTTAAAATAGACTGTCGTCCTGTGTTGTACAAACGCAAACTAACATAGATTGTTTGCTTGGATTGTCAAGGAGGCAGTCTTTTTTATGGGAAGATTTTTGTCAATTGTCTGTTTTTCTGATATAATAACAGAATGGATGTTTAAAAAGAAAAGATGTGGGTGAGATAATTGCAAAAAAAACGAACTGTAGGCTCTAATGGCCGTAGTAGTAATAAAAGAAAAACGATTACCAAAGGAGTAGGTACCGCTAAGAAAAATGAGATTGCCAAAAATCATTCCCAGCGTAATTATGAACTGGCAGGTATAGTATTGGTGGCTCTAGGCATTATATGCCTTTGCGGAATTATTGGCTTTAATGTCGGCTTTGTAGGCCTCAAGGCAGCGAAATTTCTTCAATACTTTTTCGGTATTGGAGCTATGCCGGCCGCGATGGTATTTGTGGGACTAGGTGGCTATTACATTATGAAGCATGCCAAATTGTCCTGGAATACACGTATGATAGGAGGAATTCTATTTTATATATGTGGTCTAGGTATGTATCATCATTGGGTTATCAAGGAAGGGGCTGAAATTTTACCAGAAAGCCTAGTGGATGGCGGCGGTCTCCTAGGGGGAATTGTTACCATTATTTTGCACAAGGTAGTGGGCATAGATGGTACACCTATTTTGTTGGGGGCAGGCCTCTTGGGTAGTGTATTGGTGATAACTACCTGGTCTTTGGCTAAGGGAATTTTGAACACCAAGGAAAAAGCAGAGCAGGGGGCTCAGGCAGCCAAAAAGGCTACAGTGGTAGCATATGACAAAACCTTGGAGGTTGGTACCAAGGCCAAGGAACTCAAATCAAAAAATAAATTTGACCGATATTGATCATTTTTAGATATTGCACAATT
>CAKPVW010000080.1 GCA_934196075.1 uncultured Anaerovibrio sp. | reverse complement strand
CTGAGAGGCATGGCATGTACCCTTCTACGGCATGTTAATGCGCCTCGCTTCTTAACGAATTCAAGCCATAAAAAGATTAACTTCGTGAATCTTTTTATGCGATTGAATGAGTTTAGCAGCGTGAGGCACATTTACATAGCGCGAGCGTGCCGGGAAGGGTATTTGCCATGCCTCAGTAAATAGTAACATGATTTGCCAATCAGCCCTACAAATCAGAATTTTACGGTTGAGATTAGGGCAAAAATTGTGCTATTCTCAGATAGGTGATACAATAAAGTGTAACTAGAATTCAGATATTTTTTGTATTAGGGATATAGGTGAATGTTATGAAGAAAATAATTATAGTAGTGGATATGCAGAATGATTTTATTGATGGTGCTTTGGGCACACAGGAGGCACAGCTGATGCTGCCAAAGCTGGTGAAGAAGCTGGAGCAGGACAAGGAGGCAGAACTGATTTTTACCATGGATACCCATAATCAGTATTATATGGATACTCAGGAAGGAAAAAATTTGCCAGTGCCTCATTGCATTAAGCCCGAACATGGCTGGAAGATAGCAGATGCTTTGCAAAAGTTTGCAGATAAGGCGGCAGCGGTGATTGAGAAGCCATCCTTCGGTTCTCTTGCTTTGCCGCAGGCTGTTAGCAAAATTGAGGCAGATGAAATAGAATTAGTTGGCCTTTGTACAGATATTTGCGTTATATCCAATGCCATGATTCTCAAAGCAGCCTTCCCAGAAACAACCTTGGCTGTGGATGCTTCCTGTTGTGCCGGAGTAACTCCAGAGAGTCATGCTGCTGCCTTGGCAGCTATGAAAATGTGCCAAATAGAGATAAGGAATCAAGATCAGTGAAAAAATTAAAATTTCCAGAAAATGCATAAGCATTTTTCTGGAATAATATAGGGATGGTGTGGACCTTATGGGCTACACTCCTTGGGGCTGTATTGATTTGGTGTCCTTTACTACAGGGGAGTACAAGAAGCGCTACGGCTTTATCTATGTGGATTATGTAGACGGTGGTCAGGGCAGCGGTCAGCGCTATAAGAAAGATTCCTTTGAATGGTATAAAAAAGTAATTGCCTCCAATGGTGAGGAACTATAATTGAATATTCCCTATCCCAAGCCTGCAAAATTACGCCTGTTTTTTTGCAGGCTTTTTCCTTTGGCCTCATACATGGTATAATATTATGTAATTTTTATCACGAGGTGCAAAAATGCGTTTATATATAGCAGAGAAGCCCAGCATGGGGCGGGAGATTGCAGCAGTGCTGCCGGGGCCTGTGCGGAAGGGCAATGGATTTATTGAAACAGGGGCGGGTACTGTTACCTGGCTTTTTGGCCATGTACTGCGACAGGCAGAGCCTCAGGAATATGATGCCAAATACAAAATTTGGCGGGCAGAGGATTTGCCTATTATCCCGGAGCATTGGAAGCTGATGGTATCAGAAAGCAGTGCCAAACAATTTGCCGTGGTAAAGCAGTTGATTGGTCAGGCTGATGAAATCGTTCATGCAGGAGACCCGGATAGAGAAGGACAGCTTTTAGTAGATGAGGTGTTGGAATATGTAGGCTGTAACAAGCCGGTACAGCGAATACTGCTTAATGCCTTGGATGAAAAAAGCATTCGAGAGGCCATTGCTCATTTGCAGCCCAACGCTAGGTTTTTCAATTTGCGTCAATCTGCTTTGGGACGGGCCAGAGCTGACTGGCTGATTGGCATGAATCTCTCCAGAGCCTATACCATGGTGGCTCAGCGCAGCGGTCATCGAAAATTGGTTTTGCCTATTGGCAGAGTAAAGACACCAACTCTGGCTTTGGTGGTGCGGCGGGAAAGGGAAATTGAGAATTTCAAGCCGGTAGATTATTTCAATATCAAGGTTGTTTTCAGCCATGCCAATGGACAATTTCAGGCCCAGTGGAAGCCTAATGAAATGCAGCAGGGACTGGACTCTGAAGGCAGACTGGTGGATAAGCAGATTGCAGAATCTAAGCTAAAGTTTTTTGGCCAAGAGCCTTTAACGGGAATGATTTCTGGTTATACCAAGGCTAAAAAGCAGGAGGCCCAAAGATTGCCTTTCTCTTTGTCTACCCTGCAGGTTTTGGCAGGCAGGCGATTTGGCTATGAGCCACAGCAGGTATTGGACACAGCTCAGGCTCTTTATGAGCGAAAGCTGACCACCTATCCCCGTTCTGATTGCGAGTATCTGCCTGCCAATCAGTTCAAGGATAGCCAAAGTATTTTGACTAATTTGCAGGACTGTGGAGATGATACTTTGGCTAATTGGGCCAAGGGAGCCGATGGCAAAATTAAAAGCCGTGCCTGGAATGACAAGAAAATTTCCGCCCATCACGCTATTATTCCTACTCGGGTTAAGGCGGATTTAGGCAAGATGAATGTAGTGGAGCGAAATATTTATTTCTTGATTGCCCAGGCTTATATGGCTCAGTTCTATCCAGTGCATACCTATTATCAGACTAAGGTAGAGGTAGATTACAAGGAGGAGCTTTTTACTGCCAGCGGCAGAACGGAAATAGATTTGGGGTGGAAGGCCCTTTACACCAGTAAAAAAACTAATGAGGCTGATAATGAGGATGGTCAAGATAAGGATGATAATGGTCAGGAAGAAAATAACCTGCCGCCGATGAAGAAAAACGATAATGTCGACTATGTGTCTGGGGAGTTGGCCAAAAGCGTTACTAGACCACCGGTGAGATTTACTCAGGCTGCCCTTATTGCCGCCATGAAGGATATTCATAAATTTGTGCAGAATCCAGAGGCCAAAAAGCAGCTGAAGGCGGTATATGGCATTGGCACCGAGGCTACTAGAGCTACTATTTTGGATGAGTTGATTCACAAGCGGAAGCTGATAAAGGAAATGGGCAAAAAGAAGCAGCTGCAGCCTACTGAGGCTGGTTATTTGCTGGTGGATGCAGTGCCAGAGGAGTTGTCCTATCCAGATTTTACAGCTATTTGGGAGGATCAGCTTCATTCTATGGCTGATGGGGAGGGCTCTTTGGATGCCTTTCTTCAGACTCAGGTGGAATTTACTACCAATATGTGCCGCAAGGCAGAGGGAACAAGTTTGGTGGTGGAGGATGCAGTGAAATGTCCTCGCTGTGGGTTAGGAATTCTTCAAAAACGCCACGGCAAAAATGGTGATTTTTGGGGGTGCAGCAATTATCCCCGCTGTCGCATGACTTGCAATGACAAGGAGGGAAAGCCAAATCTGGAGGAGGCTCGTCAGCGGGCTAATTATAGAAGTTCAGGTAATGGCTTAACTAACAATAGCAATGGGCAAGGTCGCAGCTATAGAGCTGGGCACAATATGGATGAGATGGCAGAGCTGGGGAATCCATATATGAGTGAGGAAGAAATGGCAGCCTTTGCCAAGGAGTATTTGAGATAAGGAGTTACAATAGTGGACGATATAACGACGAATATTATAAAGCTGGTACTGGTATTGGTGCTGGTGTTTATGAATGGTTTTTTTGTGGCGGCGGAATTTGCGGTGGTAAAAATACGTGGCTCACGATTGGAGACATTGATAAATGAGGGGAATAGCCGGGCGGTTTATGCCAAAAAGCTTACGGACCATTTGGATGTGTCCCTGTCTGTCACTCAGCTGGGTATTACCCTTGCTTCTCTGGGCTTAGGTTGGTTAGGTGAACCTACCGTCAGCAAGATGCTGGAGCCTGTATTTGAATACTGCGGCCTGGAAGGGGCACTGGCTACCACTATTTCCTTTGCTATAGCCTTTGGCTTGATTACGGCTTTGCACATTATCTGCGGTGAGCTGATTCCTAAAAATTTGGCTATTCAGAAAGCAGAGGCGGTAACTTTGGGTATTGCCATGCCTATGCTGCTTTTTCAGAATATCATGTATCCGTTTGTTTGGTTTTTGAACCATGTTGCCAATTTTACAGCGGAAAAGCTGGGTATTCCAGTGGAAACTGAAAGTGAGGAAACAGCTCATACAGAGGATGAGATTCGTATTCTTATGGAGGAAAGCCACAAAAAGGGTTATATTGATAAAACGGAGCTGGATTTTGTAGATAATGTTTTTGATTTTTCTGACCGTAATGTACGGGAAATTATGATTCCTCGTACGGATATGGTTTGCCTCTATACAGAGGATTCCTTCGATGAAAATATTCAGGTGGCTGTGTCTGAGCATATGACTAGATATCCTGTGTGCCGGGAGGACAAGGATGATATTATTGGCTTCCTGCATATTAAGGATTTGATGGGGTATCTCTATAAACATCGCCGGCCAAGACTGCGGCAGCTGGTGCGAAAGGCTCTGATTGTACCGGAAACCATGCGTATCAGTATGCTGCTGAAAATGATGCAGCGGGAGCGCTCCCAGCTGGCTATTGTGGTGGATGAATATGGTGGCACAGCTGGTATGGTTACTATTGAGGATATTATTGAAGAAATTGTTGGTGAAATTCAGGATGAATTTGATCAGGAGCGTCCGTTGGTAGAGAAGCGGGATGAATGTATTTATTCTATAGATGCCAAGCTGCTGCTGGAGGAGGTTTGCGATATTCTGGAGATGGATATTGAGGCAGATAATATTGATACCATTGGTGGCTGGCTCTATAACAATGTGCAGTCCCCTCCGCGGATTGGTATGAAGGCTAGCTGGGATGGCCGGGATTTCTTTGTGGAGGAAATGGATAATTTGCGAATTACTCGTATTTTGGCTAAGCTGCCTCAGCCTTTGCAGGAAGAGCATGAGGAGATTGTGGATAATATTCGGGGCGGCAAAATGGAGGTAGGCAACAGTTAAAATAAACTTATAAAAAATTATAAATAAATACTGTTCAAATTACAATTTTATGGTATGATAATATCGAGGTGGTGAACTTGAATTACTATACCATAAACAAATTTTCC
>CAKPVW010000079.1 GCA_934196075.1 uncultured Anaerovibrio sp. | reverse complement strand
GAATCATTCTGCTTTATCTATGCCACCATATATCGAAGAAAGAAAATAATTACAAATTGTGCCAAGGCGAGAAATTGCTGTGAATACACTAACTGAAAGGCATGGCATGTACCTTTCCACGGCATATTAATGCGCCTCGCTTCTTAACGAATTAAAGGCGTTAGAAGCTGAACTTAGTGACAGCTTCTAACGAGCTTTAATGAGTTTAGCAGCGTGAGGCCAGTTATAACCCCTAGATTCTTCAAAGAAAATGCAACTGCATTTTCTTACATTGGGGTTTCGACGAGGGTATCGATATAGTTCACCCCTTATAAGGAGCACTATATTTTGTTATTTATGAAGGTGCAGGGCGCCGGACACCTCGTCATATAGTGCGAGCGTGCCGGGAAGGGTATTTGCCATGCCTCAGTAAAGAGTAACATGAATTGCTAACAACTCTGCAAATCAGAATTTATTGCATATTGTTGAGGTTTGTAGTACAATAAATATAAAGAAAGTGCTACCGATAGACGGTTAGCTCTCAAATTTAAATCAGTTGAAAATAACCGTTCAAGTTTGGAGACCTGGGGCGGTTATTTTCTTTTGTGAATATCCTTGCCAAGTTGGTAGCCAAAAGCTATACAGGCGATAGCAACTCCCAAAAGAGTCACAAAAATGCCAATAATATCCAAGGACAAAGCATCACCCCCTCCGCAATAGGATGACCGCCTAAGTCTACGGTCTCATTTTGGAGGGTAAGAATCCCTCCAAAAACGCTCAGAGGGCTAACCGCCTACCGTTATGGTAGCACTGTGATAATTATATCCCATGGCTATAGATAATAGCAAGTAAATTAGAATTTATTGTTATTTAAGCAGGAGATTGGAAAATATTGTCGAATAATAAATATGTAAATCCTTTGTAAGTTTATTTTTGCAAAGGATTTTTTGTTTGTCTATAAATAAAATATTGGGAGGTGCAAGGCCAAGAAAGAGCTTACGGTATTACATTTTTTAGTATTAACTTGATTTGGATTTTGCAATTTGCGATAATATAGGAAAGGCATGGTGTAGATGGGACAAAAGGATATTACGCAGAAAAATTTTGAAGCATATAATGATGTTTTTTCGGATATAGTTAATGGCACACTTTTTGATGGACGAGAGGTAATCAAGCCAGAAGCTCTTGTTGATGCAATGGCTAAATCACAGTATAAAGCTGATGATAATATAATACATGAGCAGGAGCGGGATGTAGCCAAATATTGGACGGATAAAAACTGTTATATTCGTCTAGCCCTGCTGGGAGTTGAGAATCAGTTGGCCATAGATATGGATATGCCATTGCGGGTGATTGGTTATGATGGCAGTTCCTATAGGGATGAAATGAACCAAGACGAAATAGTTATTGATGAAGAAACAGGCAAAAAGCATAAAATCCGCCATAAGCGTTATCCAGTAGTAACTATTGTTTTGTATTTCGGTAAAGTACCTTGGAAAAAGCCGTTGAGATTGTATGATGTATTGGAAATATCTGATGATTTGAAGCCATTTGTTAATGACTATAAAATCAATTTGATTGATGTGCCAAGGCTTACGGGAGAGCAGGTAGAAAAATTTACCAGTGATTTTCAGATTATTGCAGACTATTTTGTACAGCTTAATGAAAATAATGACTATGTACCAAAGGATAAAACCATCAGGCATACAGATAGTTTTTTGAAATTAATGTCTGTATTAACACAAGATGATAAATATGTTGAAATGAGTAAAGAAATTTCCCATGACAAGGAGGGAATCAATATGTGTGAAGTATTGAACAAGGTAGAAGCACGTGGCGAAGCAAGAGGAATGGCTATTGGTGAGGCACGTGGAAAAGCCATTGGCAAGACTATTGGTGCCTTGAACAAAACTGTAGAAATTCTGCGGGTGATTATTGCCAAGAATAGCTGGTCTAAGGAACAGGCTATGGAGTTTATAGGTATACCTAAGAGTGAGTTTGCCAAATATGCTGCTTTATTGTAAAGGTTGCAGAATTTATTGCACACTGTTGAGGCTTGTAGTACAATAAATATAAAGAAAGTGCTACCGATAGACGGTTAGCCCTATGTTTTAAGCAGAAAATAACCGCTCAAGATTAGGACGCTTGGGTCGGTTATTTTTTTGAATATTTTTGCCAAGTTGGTAGCCAAAGGCTATATTTAAGGTAAAAACATCAGGTGGAGATCATGTCTATAATTAAGGATAAAAATACCATAAATTTATTGCAGAAATCTGTTTTGGTACAAGGTTTGAATGGGGAAAAAATAGAGGAGTTTCTCAAATCCAGCAAGGTAGATTATAAGAAATATCATGCAGGGGAATTTATTTTTCATGAGGGAGATGTGCCAAGGAAATTGTATATGCTCATAGAAGGGAAAATAAAAATTGCTAAAGATACATATCTGGGACGGCAATTAGTTTTGGGGGAGATTACAAGATCGGGAGATATTTTCGGTGAGGTATATCTGTTTTTAGGGCACAAAGCATATGATATGTATACAATGGCTTTGGAGGAGAGTTCAATATTAGAAATCAGCAGCAGTTTTTTTAGAGATACAAATCAGGATGTTATGCCACTGACTATACAGATACAGCAAAATTTATTACGAATTATAGCAGGTAAGGCATATTTTATGCACAATAGACTAAAAATCCTTGGCAGCGGTTCTCTTAGGGAAAAGATAGCTAGGTATATTTTTCAACTGCCAGGTAAAAATGGCTACTGTCAATTACCCTGTAGTAGAGAACAGCTGGCAGAACAACTATCTGTGGCAAGGCCATCCTTGTCAAGAGAATTGAGCCAAATGCAGCGAGATGGTATTTTGGAAATACAGGGAAATAGGATAAGCATAGTGGATTTAAAAGTTTTTGAATCATATTTATAACGATTTATCTGATATCCTCAACCTTTGCAGATAGTGGTAAAATTTTTAAATTCGTAACAAATGTTACGGCAAAATATAGACTTCTTTGGCATAATATATATGAAATCGGTTATGTAAAGAAGGGATGTGCTTTTATGGATAATAAAATGTTTTGCTTTCAATGTCAGGAAACTGCAGGTTGCAAAGGTTGTACCGTAATGGGGATTTGTGGCAAAAAGCCAGAGGTTGCCGCCATGCAGGATTTATTGGTTTATGTTACCAAGGGACTGGGGGCTGTGGCTGCTGCATGGCAGTCAGCAGGCAAAATTGTACCATCTGAAATTGGTCATTTGATAACAGAAAATTTATTTATTACTATCACAAATGCTAATTTTGATGAGGAGGCCATAAAAGTACAGATTGATAAAACTCTTATAGCCAAATCTGAACTTTTGAGAGCCATGTCTGAAGTAGAAAAGTTACCAGAGGCTGCTGTTTGGCAGGGGAGTAGGGAGGATTACTTGTCCAAGGCTTCTAGCGTAGGTGTTCTATCTATACCTAACGAGGATATACGTAGTTTAAGTGAGCTGGCTTTATATGGTTTGAAAGGGCTATGTGCCTATCTGAAGCATGCCAATGCCTTGGGATATAGTAGTGATGAAATAGACGCTTTCGTGCAAAGGGCTCTTGCTAAGCTGGTAGAGGATAATCTGACTGGAGAAAATCTCACTGCCCTGGTGCTGGAAATTGGCAAATGGGGCGTAGATGCTATGGCTCTTTTGGACAAGGCCAATACTGAATCCTATGGGAATCCTGAGATTACCAAGGTAAAGTTGGGCACAGGCAAAAGACCTGGTATCTTGATTTCTGGCCATGATTTGCGGGATTTGGAAATGCTTTTAGAGCAGAGCAAGGATGCTGGGATAGATATTTATACTCATGGAGAGATGCTGCCAGCCCATTATTATCCTGCTTTCAAGAAGTATGATCATTTTGTGGGAAATTACGGCAATGCCTGGTGGAAGCAGAAAGAGGAGTTTGAAGCTTTTAATGGGCCTATAGTTATGACTACTAACTGTCTGGTGCCACCAAAGGATTCTTACAAAGACCGTGTATTTACAGCTAATGCGGTAGGTTTTCCTGATTGTAAGCATATAAAGACAGATGCTAATGGACATAAGGATTTTTCATCTGTCATCCAAATGGCTAAGCAATGTTCAGCGCCTACTCAGTTGGAGCAGGGCGAAATAGTAGGTGGCTTTGCCCATGAGCAGGTATTTGCCTTGGCTGATAAGGTGGTAGAGACTGTAAAATCTGGGGCTATTCGTAAGTTTGTGGTTATGGCTGGCTGTGATGGCCGCATGAAATCTAGAGATTATTATACTGAATTTGCCAAGGCTCTGCCTAAGGATACCGTTATTCTTACTGCTGGTTGTGCTAAATACAAATATATCAAGCTTAACCTAGGAGATATTGGCGGTATTCCACGGGTATTGGATGCAGGACAGTGCAATGATTCCTATTCCTTGGCTTTGATTGCCTTGAAGCTAAAAGAAGCTTTTGGGTTAGCTGATATTAATGAATTGCCTGTAGTATATAATATTGCTTGGTATGAACAGAAAGCGGTTATTGTTCTATTGGCTCTGCTGCATCTGGGAGTTAAAAATATACACCTGGGCCCAACCCTGCCAGCATTTTTATCTCCTAATGTGGTTAAAGTTTTGGTAGATAATTTTGGTATAGCCGGCATTAGCAACGTGGAAGATGATATAAAGAACCTTATTGGGTAATTCTGATTTGCAGGGCTGATTGGCAAATCATGTTACTCTTTACTGAGGCATGGCAAATACCCTTCTCGGCACGCTCGCGCTATATAAATGTGCCGTAGAAGGGTACATGCCATGCCTCTCAGTTCGTGTATTCACAGCAATTTCCCGCCTTGGCACAATTTGAAGATTTTGCGAACTGACTGGAATAGAACAGCAGATGGTAGTACCCTAAGAAAACCCTTGCTGAGCCTCGGTGCTTAATGAGTTCAAGCCGTAA
>CAKPVW010000078.1 GCA_934196075.1 uncultured Anaerovibrio sp. | reverse complement strand
TCGTCAACAGCCGGAGGGGCATGACACTTTTGCGGCAGGAGGCTTCCTGCTTTTGCGAAGCAAAAGTGAGCCCGGTGGCACTTTCTATCATTCCGGACTCTGTGAATTTGCTCAGCGACAAGCGGTATCTATGCGTAAAGATAAACTATCAGGTAGGGTCATTTAGCCGACAGAGCAAAAGTCGTTATGACCGCAGGCTGTCTTTCAGAAAAACGGGGACGTATAACTCTACAAATCAGAATTTTACCCACTATGCAAAAAGCCTTAGAAACTGCTCTCAGTTTCTAAGGCTTTTATATTCTCCGGCTTACTCTACAATCTGAATTTCACCAGTAATAGAGAATTTCACCCAACTGGCAATATTTACTGCATGGTCACCAATGCGCTCAAAATACTTATCAATCATCAGCATATCAATAAAACACTCTGCATCATGGGTATCATCCTTCAGCTGCTCAATCAAATCTCCCCGAATATCACAGAAAAGCTTATCCACTACATCATCGTATTTGATAACCTCATCTGCCAAATTCATATCCTTTTTATCATAAGCCATCATTGCCATCTGCACCATATGGCTAACCTCGTTAGACAACTCCTGGAAATCCACCTTATCAGTAGCTCTTACCACATTGCCAGCCGCAATAATCTCAGCAATCTCGCAGGCCTGAATGCCAATACGCTCCATATCTGTTACCATCTTCAAAGAAGAAGATATGGTACGCAAATCTCTAGCCACCGGCTGCTGCTGCATCAAAAGCTTCAGGCAGATATTTTCAATACTACGCTCCTGCTGGGTAAGCTGGCTCATCATATTATTCAAATCACGAGCCTTTTTCACATCCCCAGACATCAGAGCCTCAATGGTCTGCTGAATAGTATCCTCACAAAGACCGCCCATATAGAGCATTTCCTCGTTCAGAGTTTTCAGCTGCTGATCAAACATAGATCTCATCAGCCAAACCTCCCTGTGATATAATCCTCTGTTCTTCTATCCTTTGGCATAGAGAACATTTTCTCTGTCTTGCTGAACTCTACCAAATCTCCCAACAGGAAGAAAGCACAGTAATCAGAAATACGTACCGCCTGCTGCATATTATGGGTAACCATAACCACAGTGTATTTCTTCTTCAACTCCACAGCCAGCTCCTCGATTTTGCCAGTGGAAATAGGATCCAGCGCAGAAGTCGACTCATCCATGAGAAGAATATCAGGCTCCACAGCCAAAGCTCTGGCAATACACAGACGCTGCTGCTGACCACCAGACATACCCAGGGCAGAGGTATTCAATCTATCCTTTACCTCATCCCAGATAGCAGCATCCTTTAGGGATTTCTCCACAATGGTATCCAGCTTTACCTTAGAGGTAATACCATGGGTACGAGGGCCGTAGGCAATATTGTCATAGATGCTCATAGGGAAAGGGTTTGGCTTCTGGAACACCATGCCAATTCTCTTTCTCAGCCAGGTTACATCAACCTTTGGTGCATAAATATTCTCGTTATTGTAAATAATATTGCCAGTAATCTTTACATTTTCAACCAGGTCATTCATGCGGTTCAACGTCTTTAAAAAGGTAGACTTACCACAACCAGAAGGACCTATCAGGGCTGTAATCTGATTTTTAGGTATATCCACATTAATATCGTGGAGGGCATGATGATCCCCATACCACAGATTCAAGTCCTTTACTTCCATTATTGTATCCATAACAATCTCCCATCAAATTTAGTTTTTCAGCTTCTTGGCTGCATAATTAGCAGAGAAGTTCAGAATCAAGGTAAGTGTCATCAAAATGACTGCAATAGCAAAAGCTACATTGGTTTCGCCACGCTCACTGGCATATACATACAAGGCCACTGTCAAAGTAGCAGATGAAGATTCCAGCGCCGTGAAGAAATCATTCAGTACCAAGCCAAAACCCGCCGTAAACAACAGAGCAGCAGACTCGCCTACAATACGTCCAATGGACAAAATACAACCGGTAACAATACCATCAACAGCGTTAGGCAGCACCACAGTACGCACCATATGCCATTTGCTGGCACCCATAGCCAGAGAACCTTCACGATAAGCGTTAGGCACTGTTTTCAAGCTTTCCTGGGTAGTACGGATAATAACCGGCAGTACCATCATTACCAAAGTAAGACCACCAGCTAAAATACCTTGCTTCAAACCAAACATTTCAGAAAACAGAACTAAGCCTGCCAAACCAAAGATAATGGAAGGAATACCAGTAAGAGCCTCAGAGGCAAATTCAATCAGCTTAACCAGCTTTTTGTTAGTAGCGTACTCCGTCAGGTAGATAGCAGCTCCTGTGCCCAGCGGCAGGACAATAACCATAGCCACCAGGATAATGTACAGGGTATTCAGCAGGTTAGGAAGAATGCCGATGGTTTTCTTCACATAACTGGTCTGGGAGGTCAAAAGCTCCCAAGAAAGATAGGGTACACCTCTATAAAAGATGTAGCCTATGAGAAAGGCCAGCAACACACAGGTCAAAATGGCACTGCCCCAAATCAGGACCTTGGCACCTTGATTCCACAGCTTACGCTTGGAAAAGCCAGTAGGCTTGGCTACAGGCTGGCTTACAGCAACATTCTCAACCATCAGGCTGTCCTCCTTCCCTTAACGAATACATTCAGGAATACGTTAATCATCATAATAAACAGGAACAGTACCAGGCCGATGGAGAACAATGCCTGCTGCTGCAGAGAGCCTGCGGCGGCATAGGCCATCTCCGATGCAATGGCTGTGGTCATGAACCTTACAGAGGTAAGCAAGCCCGGCAGATTAGCCACATTGCCTGATACCATGATAATGGCCATAGCCTCGCCAATGGCACGGCCTACACCCAATACCACAGCTGCGGCAACACCGCTTTTGGCAGCTGGAAGGCTTACCCGGAAAAATGTCTCCATCTCAGTAGCTCCCAACGCCATAGAAGCTTCTTCGTATTCCCTAGGTACTGCCCGCAGTGCAGTCTCAGATACATTGATGATGGAAGGTAAAATCATAATGGTCAGCACAATAATGGCTGCCAATAAGGTGGCACCAGAGGGCAAATCAAAGGCCCTCTGAATACCTGGAACAAGTATAATCATGCCTACAAGGCCATATACTACAGATGGGATACCTGCCAAAAGTTCCACCGCAGTATGAATTACCTTGGCGAATTTTGGCGGAGCGGCCTTGGCCAAAAAGATGGCGGTCAAAAGGCCAATGGGAACACCTATCAGCACTGCCCCGGCAGTACCATAGATGCTGGTTAGGATGAATGGCAGAATACCAAATGACGGCTCTGTTGTGGTAGCAGTTGGCTGCCAGGTAGTGCCAAAGAGAAAGGTTGGCAAACCTATTTTCATAATAGCTGGCAGGCCGGCAATAACCAGATGTACTGTGATACAAAGGACGAAGCCTACTGCCACAATACCGCAAAGCATGAACACAGCATTGATACCTTTTTCGGTGAGCTCCTGCCATTTAGTTTTGTTTTTCATATCGCGCTAGACCTCTTTTACTTCGCAGTAGGTACTGCACCGGCCTGGGAAATCAGCTCAGCAGCAGCCTTGGAGGTCATGAAGTCGAAGAATGCCTGGGCAGCCTCGCTTAACTTGGTGCCTTCCTTGGTAATCAGGTTAAATGGACGCTGGATTACATAGCTGCCGTTAGCAATATTATCCTCAGAGCACTCTACACCATTAATCTTCAGAACCTTGATACCCTTCTGATTCTCAACGGAAGCAAAGGAAGCATAACCGATAGCACCCTCGCTGTTCTTTACAGCCTCAATAACAGCACCAGTGGAAGTCAGCTCCTGAGTCAGCTTGCACTTATCCTTGGTCTTGGTAATGGACTCAAAACCATCACGAGTACCGGAACCAGCCTCACGGCCAATAGCAGCTACCTGGCCAGCCTTGCCGCCCAGCTTGCTCCAGTCAGTAACCTGGCCATTGAACAATGCAGCTACATCCTCGGTTTTCAAATCGTTAATAGGACTGTTCTCATTGACGATAATAGCAATACCATCCAGAGCCACAGTAGTCTCCTTCAGGCCCTTTGCCTTCTCGCTGTCCTTCAACGCACGGGAGGAAAGACCAATGTCAGTGGAGCCTTTGCTTACAGCCTCAATACCAGTACCGGAACCAGTAGCATCGTAGGTAATGGTAACACCCTTGTTATCACCCATAAACTTCTCAGACAGAATACCGATAACCTTCTCCATGGAAGTAGAGCCGTTGGTGGAAACCGCACCGCTAAGACCGGCACCCTTTTCAGCAGTATCACTGCCACAACCCACCAATGTCAGGCCCATCATCATAATGGACATTACAACCAGTAAAAACTTCTTCATCTTTTTTACACTCTCCTTGATAAAATTATTCCTAATAACTAATCTCCTTAGAAATCTAGGAATATATTAACCCCTGAATGTAAAATCCATTAGAAGGTTTTTGTAAAATAAATGTAAAAACAGGTCCGAATAATTCAGACCTGTTTTCCTCGTATGTCTGTAAATTCTGATTTGTAGAGCTATACATACCAGTTTTTTCGAGATACAGCCTGCGGTCATGGCGACTTTTGCTCTGTCGGCTAAATGACCCTGCCCTATAGTTTATCTTTACGCAGATATACCGCTTGTCGCTGAGCCAACTCACAGAAACCGGAATGGTAGAGAGTGTCACCGGGCTCACTTTTGCTTCGCAAAAGCAGGAAGCCTCCTGCCGCAAAAGTGTCATGCCCCTCCGGCTGTTGACGAATCATCGTGATTTTCCTACTCCAAATCGTCACAGCTGAGGTAATACCCACGAAAACCCGCTCCCGCTCCTAACTGAGCCTAGCGGATGCTAAATTCCTTCTGCGCCTTACGGCTTGAACTCATTAAGCACCGAGGCTCAGCAAGGGTTTTCTTAGGGTACTACCATCTGCTGT
>CAKPVW010000077.1 GCA_934196075.1 uncultured Anaerovibrio sp. | reverse complement strand
ATGGCGGCCCGATAGTCAGATACAGCCACATTCATATTGTCGGACTGCTTCATATACTTTAGCGCAGCCACGGCAGCATCATCAGCAGATTTCTGCATATTGGACATGGACCACAGTGCAAACATCCCTAAAAATACAATCATCAAAACCATTGACAAGTAGCTTAAACCAAGCTTCATACGAACTCCCATATTAGCACTCTCCCTTTCAAATGAATATGAAAAATGATTTGATAATATTCGAGGTGTGAGATAAGTTATGTCCTTTTGGTGCATACAAGTAGTGGATTCGTCCCCCCTCCGTGGACTATATTATATTAGAAGATTCTGGGAAAATCAACCCATAAATTGAAATATTTTGTCAAAATTCATGAATTTTTTGCATAATAATAAGGTGAAAAATGTGTTTGTCAAAAAAATTGGAAATTCCTTGTCGGACAAAAAAGGAGACAATCCTTTCCTATATAATATACGAATGGATTGCCTCCCAACTATTTATTTTGTTTATGATGAAATTTGCCTTAACTTATTTTCGGTATTTATGGCTGGACTGTGGCTGTATAGTATCCCTTACGCAGTTCCACAATCAGGTCGTCTAGTCTGGTGGAGAATCGCTCTAGGGTGGTCTGGAGCTTCACCAGCAGATAGCAGGACACAGCAATGGGGAAGCCTGTGGTGGAGATAGCTTTGAGAAGTGTATCGTCCATATGACTCCTTTCTGTCAAAAACAATGGGCCGCCGCTTTGGTGTGGTTATCATATCACACTGGCGGCAGCCCATGTTTTTGACTGTGCTTTAATACTAAAAATTAAAATCGACTATACAGGTTTTGCTACTGGGGTAGTAGCATATCAGGTTGATGCAATCAGGTCTTGTAGAAAATCCCATCGCCACTGGGCGGGGAGACTTTCCTGCCTGTTTGTATTCGGCCTTTAGGCCTCTGGCAGTTCAGTTACAACAGTGTCACGGATATAGGCTTTCTTAATGCCATCCAGCTTGCCAGCTTCATCGTTATAGGAGAAAACCTCCTTGGCGATAATATCCTTCATAACACCGTGCACCTGGGCACCGGTAACATCCTGCCTTGGGTTGGCAAGGGAAATGGTCTTGGTGGTATTGCCACGGGTAAAGACCATGTTGAGCTTGCGATTGCTAAT
Organism: uncultured Anaerovibrio sp.; assembly: GCA_934196075.1. Taxonomy (GTDB): domain Bacteria; phylum Bacillota; class Negativicutes; order Selenomonadales; family Selenomonadaceae; genus Anaerovibrio. Next base: position 4,274 of record CAKPVW010000077.1, on the reverse strand, counting down.
CATCTTGTTCCTCCTTTCCTTACAGTTCTGCAACTTGGGTAAGTCAGAGCCTTGGGTGAATTGGCTCTGTTATCAGGCAGCTTCCAAAGCTACTGTATCTACGCGATAAACAACATCAGGGACTTTGTTGTACAGGGGGGCAATCTCCCCAGCTACCGCCTGAAAATCTTCATCGCTGGCCAAGTCGTTCATATTAGAGATGGTCTTAGTTTCAATAACTGGCTGGCCGTTCTTTTCCTCCTCTGTTTCAAAACCCAATTTGAGGGCAGAGGACACAACAGTGCGATTTACCATAAACATATCTCCTTTCAAAAATCAAATAAACTTAGGCAACCTGTTCATCGTTCAGCTCAGTAACAATTACTTCGCTGAGATAAGCGGTCTTGACACCATCCACAACCTGCTTGTTAGCAAGAATAGCCTTGTGGGCTACCATGTTCTCCATAGCCTTTAAAACCTTGGCCTTGGTCAGGTTTGGGTTTGGCTCGGTAATGGTGAGAGTGCGACTGGACTTGTCGCAGGAAAATACCAGATGAAGGTCTGCTGACATGAAAACTCCTCCTTTCGTTAAATAATGGATTGGCTGTGCCTAGTTTGGGACTTAGGCATCCAGCTCTGTGGTATCTGTACGAAGAACCTGGCCCAGAGGCATGGTCTGCAGGCCTGCCATAGCGGTGCCTGCAGACAGCATATCTTCGTCAGACAGCTGGGTGTTGATGTCTTTGAAACTGCGGGTAGAATACTTTGGGTTATCCTTGGCATCCTGACCACTGACCAGCTTCAGCTTCATAGTAGAAGCTGCAATCTCCTTTGCCATTTGACATATCTCCTTTCCTTGTTTTTGTTAGCCCTGCTCTTGGCTACAACCTTATGATACTTCCATGACATGTCATAGGCAATAGTAATTTGCGAAATGTTTTAATGAGTTTTGGAGAAAATACCTAAATGTATTCAAGATATAAGAAAAAGCAATGAAAAATAGAATGTCCTATAAGGGAGAGGTTTTGAGAAAATTTTTGGAAAAACTTTGTCAGTAAAATGAGACTTATTCAGTGGGAGCTTTAGACTCCCACTGAATTTAGTCGAATAAATCCAGAGCCTTACGGGTGCTTAACTCCCTCCTAAGAGGAGGGAGTCCTAGCACCCGTTAGCGTGGGGTAAATTAAGCTGGTCGGAAATCTTTCCAGCCCTTTACTGGTTCGGTACGGCGGGGCATAGGCTTGTCCAAGCCCATCTTACGCTGCCAGAGAAGCTTCTCACAAGCTTCCAAAGTAATGTGGAGAGAATCAGGCTTGCCTCTTTTGTGAGAAGTCACGACAGTCTCTGGTGATTCATTTAAGGCTTTTTCATAGAGGTGGTTAAGAGCTTCCAGTACATTCTTTGCAGTGTACTTTCTAACCAGCTCCACCAACTTCATTTTTTCATCATAGGTTGGTTCTCTGTTGAGGCACACATTGTAGGTGTCAAAGCAAAGATGATATTCTTCTTCTGTAGGAGGTTTGTGTATTCTAGGTTGAGCTTCTTCCTGCTGGTTTGTCTTAGGACTCTGTATACCTTCGTACTGAGGTATACTACCAGAAAGGTTTTTATCTTTTTCTTCTATCTTATTCTTAGGCTCCTGGGAGGCCTTGGGGCACAAGGGCTGAGAGGCTGTAGGTGTTCCGTGATGCGTTCCGTAATGCGTTCCGTGATGTGTTCCGTGATGCGTTCCTTGTGACGGAACACTCTCGTCTGGTAATTCGGCAGGTGTTCCGTGATGCGTTCCGTGATGTGTTCCGCAATGCGTTCCGTGTTGCGTTCCGTCAGCAGGAACACCCTCATACTGGGGAATCTCCTCATCAGCATAAATTTCTTCGTCGTTTTGGGAGTTATTAGAGGTTCCAACATCGTACAATGGTACTCAGAAAAGGGGAGTCTACAAATTTTGTGTTTTCGAGCACTTAGATTGCGAATCTATAGAATGTGAAGAAATCTGTTTTGTAGATAGAAAAAAGAGAATAAGGGATGGTGTAATAGTTGAGCATGGATAATAAAAATATCCCCATTGGCTTTTATGCAATGGGGATGTTTTTCTGTGCATTCAATATTTTTCTGCCTACAAAGCTGTTGAACATCGGACACTTCGTTATAACATAGTAAGATAACGGCTAAATTCCGAAGGAGCAATGCCCAGAGCAGTCATAGCCTTTTCAGGGGATAAATTTAGATTACGCATCAATTCCTTTATTGACTCGATTTTACCTTCCAATCTGCCGCGTTCTTCGCCAATCTCGAGGAGTGCTTCCCGTTCCTCTTTTTCATTCCACTCAAATCCGAACATATCTATAACCTCCTTTTGGTTGTTTTTTAGATAGTCAACCATAACATTATTCTCCAGACAATATTTAACGGCTGCATCAACAGCATGGTCAATTTCCATTTTCTGTTGACGGAAATGCTTATAAGCGTTGGAGAATATGCTGTATTCTTCTATAGGCAGGCATTTTCTTTTCAACGCATCATTCATGCCATCCGCCAGATTATATACATGGACAGTAAGTTCTAATTTATCTGACTGAGTTTCAAAGGCATCGCTTAGCTTCAAGGTTTGCTGCTCAAAGGATGTATCGTTTCCATCGTAGAATACATAAAACTCTGGTGCAGGAATCTTGATTAAATCATCGCCATAAATCTTTTTATGGGAGGTATTGGTATAACGCTTGTACAGTTCATCAACATAACTGAGAAAACGCAGGGGCATATTGGGATTAATAGTGGTCTGATGTTCAATAAGCACAACCATTATGTTGTTCAAAAGAAAAGAAATGTCGTTCTTAATATTGCTGAAAAAACTGCCCTCTAAAGTGTTTATCGTAATATTTGATGATTCGTCATAACCTGTGTCATTTAGTGCATTACAAAGTGACAAAAGATGTGATTCATTACTCATGAAATGGCAAAAAACAGTATCGCGAATTTTTCTGTTTGTCATATAATCCCACTTTCACATAAGAAAACATGTTTCTAATTTAATTATAACATAGGAAAAGATACTAGGCAATTGAATTTATGATTGGACTTGTGCGCAGAATCAGGCTTAAATACATTGTGCATACTCCTTTCACTATTGTTGTTAGCCTTGCTCTTGGCTACATCCTTATGATACTTCTATGATGTGCCATAAGCAAGGGAAGTATACGAAAATGACTAATGCAAAACGGCAAAATATATGAATCTTTTTAAGTTTTCATATTAGGTTGGTCGGAAATTTTCCCAGCCCTTTAATGGTTCGGTAGGTTGGGGCACTGGCTTTCTGTGTGTAGAATAAGGGAGAGTGTAAAAGAGCAAAAAGACATAATCCCTTTACATTTTATATGTCAAAAGGATTATGTCTTTTTATTGATTTTAGTTCAAAGACTAATGCCCCCTCGGGGGGACAATCAAGTACGGAATATCTTCAACTGATCCTGCAAGCGCTTGGCCATATCTGCCAGCTTGGTGTTTTCGTCTGCCAGCTGGTGCATGGTGGCGGACTGCTCCTCAGAGGCAGCGGAAACCTGCTGGGTTTCGTTGGATATCTTGTCGCTATCCTTGCTAACACTGGTGGTAGCATCTACTACATAACCGGATTCCTCAGATACCTGCTTGATATGCTTGGCCACCTGAGCCATCTGATCTACCATATTGTCTACCATGCCGCCAACCTGACTAAATTCCTCAGTGGCTTTTTTGACAACCTCAGCACCCTGACGAACACCCTCGTTGCCATTGTGCATGGCTTCCACGGCCTTTTTGGTTTCGCCCTGAATAGTGCCAATCAGCTCCGCAATATGCTGGGCTGCCTCCTGAGAGTCCTCAGCCAGCTTGCGGATTTCCTCAGCTACAACGGCAAAGCCACGGCCGTGCTCACCAGCTCTAGCGGCCTCAATGGCAGCGTTGAGAGCTAAGAGGTTGGTCTGCCCGGAAATATTTACTATGGTTTCTACAATCTGACCGATTTCCTCGGAGCGGTGACCTAGAGTATCTACCTGCTGGGCAGAGGAACTTACCATAGTTTCAATGCGGTCCATATGCTGAGCAATAGTGTTAATACCATTCAGGCCCTGACTAACAGTGCTGCCTACATCGCTGGCCTTTTCGGCTGTTTGCTTGGCCAAATCTGCCACATTGTTCACGCCGCTGACAATATTGTCCAAAGCGGAGGCGGCGGTATCTACGTTTTTGTTCTGAGAAATGGACAACTCTGCTATATCGTTAATGGATACAGCAATGGAATTAACAACCTGGGCAGATTC
>CAKPVW010000076.1 GCA_934196075.1 uncultured Anaerovibrio sp. | reverse complement strand
GAGCCTCGGTGCTTAATGAGTTCAAGCCGTAAGGCGCAGAAGGAATTTAGCATCCGCTAGGCTCAGTTAGGAGCGGGAGCGGGTTTTCGTGGGTACTATCTCTGCTGTGACGATTTAGAGTAGGGATATCACGATGACCGCAGGCTGTATCTCGAAAAAGCTGGGATGTATGGCTCTACAAATCAGAATTTATACACAAAAATCGCTATAATGTGCAGCAATACACATTATAGCGATTTTGTTTAGCTATTTTTATAACCCTGATAGGCTTCTGTATTTAGAATTTGCTGAGCTTTAGCCACTGCCTCTTTAGATGGCTCTGGAATATCTGGAATTTGATAGGCAATCCCCAAATCCTCATATTTATGCATCGCCATACGATGATAAGGCAATATCTCCAATCTCTGGACATTGCCCAAATCTGCCACAAACTCACTAGTTTTGCGCAGGCTTTCCTCATCATCATTAATGCCCGGCACCAATACATGACGAATCCACACAGGCTTTTTAATTTCTGCCAAATATTTAGCAAAATCCAAAATATGCTCGTTGCCCATGCCAGTAAGGGCCTTGTGCTTGGCACTATCAATATGCTTGATATCCAAAAGCAACAAATCCGTTACAGCCAGCAACTCATTTATAGCCTGTAATTTTGCCGGCTCACGACTGAACACAGCCCCAGAGGTATCAATACAAGTAGTTACCCCCTGAGCCTTGGCCCGCCGAAACAAATCCGTAACAAAATCCAGCTGCAAAAGAGGCTCACCGCCAGAAACGGTAATGCCGCCGCCACCCTTCCAATAAGGGCGATAACGCAAAGCAGCCTGCAGCATTTCCTCAGAGGAACGCTTCTCCCCTTCCTTGCCCCCCCAGGTTTCGGGATTGTGACAATAAAGACAGCGCAGAGGACAGCCCTTGAGGAAAATAATATACCTTAAACCAGGCCCATCTACAGAACCAAAGCTTTCCACAGAATCCACCTGTCCGTAGACAGGCAGATTCTGGGCAGCATTATTACATGTGCTCATGGAAGGTTCTGGAAATTACATCCAGCTGCTGTTCACGAGTCAGGTTAATAAACTTTACAGCATAACCAGAAACGCGGATGGTGAAGTTTGCATACTCCTCCTTCTCAGGATGCTCCATAGCATCCAACAGCTTATCACGACCAAATACATTTACATTCAGATGATGTGCACCCTGATCGAAATAGCCATCCATTACGTGTACCAGCTGAGTAGTACGCTCCTCCTCATTGTGGCCCAATGCCTCTGGAGTCATGCTCTGAGTATTGGAAATACCATCCAAAGCCCACTCATATGGCAGCTTGGCAACAGAGTTCAGGGAAGCCAGCAGACCGCTCTTTTCTGCACCATAGCTTGGATTTGCACCAGGAGACAGAGGAACACCAGCCTCACGGCCATCTGGCATTGCACCAGTGAACTTGCCATATACCACGTTGGAGGTAATGGTAAGAATGGAGGTGGTAGGCTCGGAATTTCTGTAGGTGTGACGAGACTTTATCTTCTCCAGGAAGGACTTCAGCAGCCACTTGGCAATCTCATCAGCACGCTCGTCATCATTACCATAGCGTGGGAAGTCACCCTCAGTCTTGTAATCGATAACAATGCCAGCCTCATTGCGGATAGCAGTTACCTTGGCATATTTAATAGCGGACAGGGAATCTACTACATGGGAGAAGCCTGCAATACCAGTAGCAAAGGTACGGCGTACATCGGTGTCGATGAGGGCCATCTCCTCAGCCTCATAGTAATACTTGTCATGCATATACTGAATCAGGTTCAGAGTATTTACATAAAGACCTGCCAGCCAATCCATCATACGATCAAATTTGGTAACAACATCCTGATACTCCAGAACATCGCCAGCTACACCACGGTACTCAGGTCCAATCTGATCGCCGCTCTTCTCGTCAACGCCGCCGTTAATAGCATAGAGCAAGCACTTGGCCAAGTTGGCACGAGCACCGAAGAACTGCATCTCCTTACCAGTCTGAGTTGCAGATACACAGCAGCAGATGGAGTAATCATCGCCCCACTCTGGCTTCATAGTATCATCGTTCTCATACTGGATGGAGCTGGTGGTAATGGAAATCTTGGCTGCATAGCGCTTGAAGTTCTCAGGCAAAGAAGAAGAATACAGAACAGTCAGATTTGGCTCTGGGGATGGGCCCATGTTCTCCAAAGTATGGAGGAAACGGTAATCGTTCTTGGTTACCATGTGACGGCCATCAATACCAGTACCACCTACCTCCAAGGTAGCCCATACAGGATCGCCAGAGAACAGCTCATTGTAAGAGGTTATACGAGCAAAGCGTACCATACGGAACTTCATAACCATATGGTCAATCAGCTCCTGAGCCTCTGCCTCAGTCAAAATGCCATTGGCAATATCACGCTCAATGTAGATATCCAGGAAAGTAGATACACGGCCAACACTCATGGCAGCACCGTTCTGAGTCTTGATAGCACCCAGGTAACCAAAGTACAGCCACTGTACAGCCTCGCGAGCATCCTTAGCAGGAGCGGAAATATCAAAGCCGTAGGAAGCTGCCATTTCCTTCAAACCGCCGAGAGCACGAATCTGCTCTGCCAGCTCCTCACGAAGACGTACCACATCATCAGTCATAATGCCGTCGCCGCCAACATTGGCCAAATCTTCCTTCTTGAAGGCAATCAGCTGGTCAATACCGTAGAGGGCAACACGACGATAGTCGCCTACAATACGGCCACGGCCGTAGGTATCAGGCAGACCAGTAATAATATGGCTGCGGCGAGCAAGACGCATCTCTGGAGTGTAGGCATCAAATACAGCCTGATTGTGAGTCTTGTGATACTTGGTAAAAATTTCATGGAGTCTGGCACTTGGCTCATAGCCATAGTTGGTGCAGGACTGCTCAGCCATCTTGATACCGCCATAAGGCATGAAAGCTCTCTTGAGAGGCTTGTCAGTCTGGAGACCAACAACCTTCTCCAGCTCCTTCAGACTCTCATCAATATAGCCTGGAGCATGGGAGGTAAGGCTAGCTACTACATCAGTATCCATATCCAGAACGCCATTGTTCTGACGCTCCTCCTTCTGCAGCTCCTGAAGCTTGGCCCACAGCTTATTTGTTGCATCAGTAGGATCTGCCAGGAAGCTCTCATCCCCATCAAAAGGCTTATAGTTCTTCTGAATAAAATCACGTACATTAATCTCTTCACGCCAGAGATTTCCGGCAAATCCATTCCACTGCTGATTGCTTAACATAAAATCCTCCTATTTTTTCTCTTAGCCCCTCTCTAAAGTGGCTATTTATAATCTAATTCTCTCTAGGAAGTATTCTATCATAAATAATACTTAAAATCCAATAGTTTATGTATAAATTTAATTAATCATATAATAATTGTTATTATTTTATGCTATTTAGTTATAGAAAAAATACCCTTTCTAGAGGATATTTATTTTTCCTCTAAAAAGGGTAACTTTATCATATTCAGTTTATTTCAAATTAATTGTGGGGGCAGTCCATGTTGATAGGGCCTGCATATCAGGGGTATAAATGCGCATAAACAGATGGAATCTACCTTTGCCTACTGGCAGCCAGTTGGTCATATTCTCTGGAGCCTGCTGCGATAGAACAATATCCACAGAGCCATCAGCATTGGCCTTGAGGCCGGAACGATCATTGATGCAATAACGATTGAGAGGATTATCTATGAGGAAATCATCCTCACCATAGGCTGTGATTGACCAGAAACCTCCCTCCTGCACAGGTGGAAAACTGTCAAAATGTAAGCTATAACTGTGTTCCCCTGTCAGGAAATTGCCCTGATTATCAACCTCGGTCTTAGGATAAATGGCTACATCTACAGTGTTGGCACCTAAGCCTGCCATAGCCACCAAAGCTCGATAGTTATATTCCTGACCAAAATCTCCAATAGGAGCACCGTAATAATCCCACTGGCCTAGTTTTTGGAAATATTTCCCAGCTTCCTCATTCAGCTTAGCCCGAAGCTGCTGCTGCATATTATGCCACTGTACCTGAGGATTTTCACCTAAAATATTATTGGAAAACTTTTTTCCTGGCCCTACATTAATTTTAGCAATTTTTGTTATGATTTCTCTATCCTCAACAGCGGGAGGATTTTGCTCCATCAGCTCATTGGCTTTGTTGAAAAAATCAGCAGGACTCATGGAAAGTACCTTGTTAATGGGTACATAATTATTGGCCTCACTATAACTGCCCTTGACTGGTTGATAGTTATCTGCCGCCACATAGGCGGACAGAGGCAACAGCTTCATTTGCTTCTGAATGGCATGGACATTGGGCAAATCTTCCTGGCCAGAAAGCAGCGTTCTAGTAATTGACCAAGCCATGGAGGTGGGTACATCTACACGAATAACTCCCTTGGGCAAATCCCCCTGCCAATCAGCTTTGGCAATAGCATAAGTTCCTGCTTTGTCCAAAACAGCTGCTGTATTGGTCCAGGCATCTAATACCTGTATCTTGCAAAAGCGGTCTGTCTCAGGCAATTCATAAATCATAGGCTCACTGCTTAGGTCATACCAGACCTGAGAGTATATGGTATCTACATTGGGAGTAACTACATTTTTGAATTTGGCATCTACCAATTCTCTTGCATGTATAAACTGATTGACGGGAGCCTTGCCGGCAACAACTGTTTCCGTGTTGGTGGCGGAAGTCTTGGTGGCATCCATTAGCACCAAGGGAAAGGCATAAATATAGGCTTCTTCCAGATTCTGTTGCAATTCTTCTGTGGCTGTATTTTTTGGGGCAGCTATTCCATTCCCTGAGCATATGGAAAGTACCAAAGCTATACAGACTGCGAACAAGGTAAGTTTTCTCATAAAATTCTCTCCCCTCTGATTGACACTCCCCATGCCTAAAGACAGGGTTTTTACGGCGTTCTAATAATATTATACCATTTCATATCCTGTATTACGAAGAAGTTTTATGGAAAAATTCTGATTTGTAGGTCTGACGGATTATTCATAATACTATTTACTGAGGCATGGCATATACCCTTCCCGGCACGCTCGCGCTATATAAATGTGCCTCACGCTGCTAAACTCATTAAAGCTCGTTAGAAGCTGTCACTACGTTCAGCTTCTAACGCCTTTAATTCGTTAAGAAGCGAGGCGCATTAATATGCCGTGGAAGGGTACATGCCATGCCTCTCAGTTAGTGTATTCACAGCAATTTCTCGCCTTGGCACTGTTTGTAATGATTGTATTTCTTCGATATATGGTGGCATAGATAAGGCAGAATGATTCGTCAACAGCCGGAGGGGCATGACACTTTTGCGTCAGGAGGCTTCTTGCTTTTGCGAAGCAAAAGTGAGCCCGGTGGCACTCTCTACTATTCCGGCCTCTGTGAATTGGCTCAGCGACAAGCGGTATCTCTGCGTAAGGATAAACTATCAGGCAGGGTCATTTAGCCGACAGAGCAAAAGTCGCCATGACCGCAGGCTGTATTAGGAAAACAGGACAACGATAAACCACGATGATTCGCCAACAGCCAGAGGTGCATGACACTTTTGCGTCAGGAGGCTTCCTGCTTTTGCGAAGCAAAAGTGAGCCCGGTGGCACTCTCTATCATTCCGGCTTCTGTGAATTGGCTCAGCGACAAGCGGTATCTCTGCGTAAGGATAAATTATCAGGCAGGGTCATTTAGCCGACAGAG
>CAKPVW010000075.1 GCA_934196075.1 uncultured Anaerovibrio sp. | reverse complement strand
ATTATAATTAATAGAAATAACTCGTTGGTTATGACCAGGTGCCCAACATCCGCCAATTTTATGTGTGGTGGAATATTGTGCTGGGACATAAAAGAATAATATGGTGATTATTAATGAAGGAAGAAAAGGCCATGGATAATTTGGCGGATATAATATCCAGCCTAAATTTTTTGAATTTAGCTCAGGCTAGAAAGCGCTGCCTGAATGATGATGAATTTTATTGTGAGCTTTTGCAGACCTTTGCGGAGGAAAGCAAGCTATCAATTTTGCAGCAAAATTATCAGCAGCAGGATTGGTATCAATATAGAATGAATGTGCATACGATTAAAAGCTCAGCTGCTTATATAGGTGCCGATGATTTGTCTCAGCAGGCCAAATTGTTGGAAAATGCAGCTAGGACGGAGGACTTGGCCTATATAAAGGCCAAGCATGATGAATTTGTGGCATATTATAGACAATTTATCTTGCGGATAAAAATGGCTCTAGCCAAGTTGGATAAGGTAGAAGCGGAAGTTTAAGCAATTGTGGAGATATATATGGACGAGAAAAAAATTCTTGTAGTGGATGACAGTGTGGTAAATCTTAAAATGGCAGGCAAAATTATCAAATCCCGTGCAGGCTGGAAACCGGTGCTGGTACCATCTGGCCACCGAGCTTTGCTGTACCTGCAGGAAAATAGGGCAGATTTGATTCTTTTGGATGTTATGATGCCTGATATGGATGGTTTTCAGTTTTTGACGGCCCTGCAGTCAGAGAATCAGCTGGCGGGAATTCCCGTGGTTATGTTGACAGGAGACGATGATGTTGAAATCCGAGAGCGTAGTCAGCTGGCAGGCGCCAGGGATTTTTTGCACAAGCCCTTTGAAATTCAGCAGCTTTTAGATACCATAGCTAAATATGTGGACTGAGGAAGAGGTTATGGATGAGAAGATACAAGAAGAAAATCGTCAGCTAAAGCTGGATTTAAAAAAAGCTAATCGAGAGGTAAAACGTCTCCATCGGGAGAATAATATCCTTTCGGTTATGAATGAACAGTCTAATCGATTTCGGGAATTTAGTGAAGCCAAGAAGGGGCGGCAGGCCTATTATACCCAAATCCTTTTGGAGAATTCCCCCAATATTTCAATTATGCTGGATAATGAGCTAAGGACAGTTCTGGCTACCAATCCATATTATCGGGTGGGGCACTGCACAGCGGAGGAAATAAATAGTGGGGCCTCTTTGGATGTTGTTTTTCGTGGCCTGATGGATTATAACCAATGTCAAAATTTGACCAACGCCTGCAGTCGGGCTTTGCTGGAGCAGAAGAAAATTCACTATATAGAAAAGCTTGCTATAGGTATGCAGAAAGCTGTCTATGATGTTTACCTCCATCCCATGAAGGGTATAAACGAAGGGGAACAATGCCTGATGATTATTATGGTGGAGATTACGGATATTATTTCTGCCAAGGAAAAGGCTGAAAGTGCAGATCGGGCTAAAAGCAGTTTTTTGGCTAATATGTCCCATGAAATACGTACACCTATGAATGCTATTCACGGTATGGCGGAGTTTATTATTAGGGACACTACAGATATGGCGGCCAAGGAAAATGCTATTCTGATTAAGAATGCTTCCACCTCTTTGCTTACCATTATTAATGATATTTTGGATTTTTCCAAAATAGAGGCTGGCAAAATGGAATTGATTGATACCTCTTTCCGGCTGGCTTCTCTGCTGATGGACGTGGCGGCTATTATTCGCATTAAGCTCAAGGATAGCAAGGTGCGTTTGATGCTGGAAATAGATCCCAATATGCCTCGGGGACTTGTAGGGGATGAAATACGTATCAAGCAGATTGTGGTGAATCTCCTGAATAATGCTGTAAAATTTACCCAGGAGGGTACTATAACACTGCGTATGGGCTGTCGCAGGCTGGATGATGGCAATGCAGTCAAAATATATGGCAGTGTGGCAGATACGGGGATTGGTATTAAACCACAGGATTTGGAGCGATTGTTTTCCAGCTTTGAGCGGGTTGATACGCGAAGAAATAGATCTATCGAGGGTACTGGTCTAGGACTTGCCATCAGCAGACGTTTGTGTGAGGCTATGGGTGGCACTATGGGGGTAAAAAGCACTTATGGTCAAGGCAGTGTCTTTAGCTGGACCATGGTTAATCAGGTAGATGATTGGACTCCTATTGGTATTATAGGTAAATTTGACATACGCAGTCAGGAAAAGCTGTTTCAATACACCTTTACAGCGGAAAAGGCCAAAGTATTGGTGGTGGATGATAACAAGGTCAATCTCAAGGTGGCAGAAGGCATGCTGGCGCCCTATAAAATTCAGGTGTCAACAGCAGAGAGTGGCAAGGAAGCCTTGGGGCTGATGGAACATCAGCATTTTGATATTGTCTTTATGGATCATATGATGCCAATTATGGATGGCGTTGAGGCTTTGCAGAAATTAAGGCAGCTGTCTGGACATCAGCATGATGTGGTGGTGGCCCTTACAGCCAATGCAGTTGCCGGTGTGGAGGAGGAGTATCTTCAGCTAGGCTTTCAGGGCTATTTGTCCAAGCCTCTAGGGGATAAGGAATTGGACGAATGTTTGTGTAGATTTTTGCCTAAGGAGACTATTCACAAGCTGGCTAGGCCTTTTACCAGCAAAATGGATGAAATTGATGAGGATATTCTGAAGCAGATTTATGTGGAGGGACACAAAAAGCTGAAACTATTGCTGGACTTACTGGAGACAGAGAATTGGTTAAGATATATTATTGAGGTGCATGGCCTTAAATCAGTGGCAGCTCACATCGGTCAAAAGCAGCTGTCAGAGATGGCCAAGGCTCAGGAGCTGGCAGGCAAGGCAGGAGATTATTTATATATTCGGCGAAATTTTGATAGATTGATAGCTCAATATAGTGGATTGCTAACCTATATAAGCGACAAACTAGGAGAGGAAATTTTTGTTGCTGCTCAGGATGAGCCTCGAGGGGAAATCACACCTGAGGAGTTGGAGGCCCAAACGGCCCAACTGCAATCAGCCTTGGCAGATTATGATTTGGATGTCTTTCAGGCGGTTTTGACGGAGCTTTTGTCATGGGATTTTGCTAAAGAAAAGCGTCAGCTTTTGGAGCAAATGGAGACGGCATGTGGAGAATTTGACTATGATGCTTTGGATGAGCTGATAGTGCAGTGGCAAAAGGTCAATAAATCTTAATATTAGAGGTGAGAGCTTTGAAATCAGTAGCATTATTTACTGAGGAAATCGATGATTTGGAACGGGCTGTAGCAGAGCTGCAAAAGCAATGTCAGGGATTTGCTTTTCAACAGCATAGTGCGGGCTTGCTTTTTGCCCATCCAGACACTGACCTGCAGGAGCTGATGTCACTGTTAGATGATGTATTTCATATACCCATTATAGGTGTTACAGCGGCTTTTTTATTTACTATGAGGGGATTTAAACGGGAAGGAATTTCCTTGCACTTTTTTACAGCAGATGATTGCCACTTTGCTGTAGGTAGTACCGGTGAATTAGGCGAAGGAGATTTTGCCACTACCATGCACAATGTTTATAGCAGCCTGATGGAAAATCTGGGTGATGCCCCCAAGCTGCTTTTGACCTATGGCAACCCTGGCCAGGATATGTCAGGGGATGATTTTATCTCAGCTTTGGATAAATTGTCCGACGGAGTTCCGATATATGGTGCCATGGCTTCAGATGATTTTACCGTGGAGGACTGTCGCTTTGTGTGTAATGGGCAGGTTTTTCAATATGGTGCAGCTGTTATAGCAATTAGTGGCAATATTCAACCTGTTATGTCCAGTGCCTTTCAAGTGGACAAGGTTACTGATTATAAAGGCATCGTAACCAAAGTAGATGGCAATCAGGTGCTGGAATTGGATGGATTGCCCTTTGTTAAGGCCTTGACTCAGGCAGGGGTAATTTTTAACTGGGATAATGCTTGCCATTATATAAATACTCCTTTTATTGTTTCTTATGAAGTAGAGGATGGGGAGGAAATACAATTTTTAAGGCATTTAATCCATATAGATAAGGAAACAGGGGGAGCACATTTTTTTGGCAGAATACCCTTGGGGGCCAAAATACAGGTAGGATTTCTGGATGCAAATGGTGTGCATGATTCCGTGGCCAAAGTGGTCAGTGATTGCTTCGCTGGTATTGCTGTAAACGATCCGTCGCAATATCATACTTTGCTGGTAACCTCCTGTGCCTCGAGAATTATGACTTATACTAATTCCATTGATGATGAAAGCCTTGCCTATGTGGACATGATACCTGAAGGCATGGAAATGTCCGGCTTATATAGTTACGGGGAAGCCTGCCCTATAAAGACCAAAGGCGATGGCATGGGAAGAAATGCCTTCCACAATACCACATTTTCCATGCTGGTAATGTGATTTTCTGGCAAAAATGTCGTTGCATTTTCCTTTGAGAATGTGGGGGCTACAATATAGGGAGTGTTGCAATATGGATTTTAGACAATTGGAGTATTTTTGTACTCTCAGCCGATTAAAAAATTTTACCAGAACCGCAGAGGAGCTGCATGTTTCCCAGCCCTCTGTTACCAAAGCTATCAAGTCCTTGGAAACGGAGCTGAAGCTGACCTTGATTGACAGGAGGCAAAAGCATGTTACTCTCACCAACGAGGGTAAGGCATTTCTGCTTCATGCTGAACAGATTATGCAATCGGTGGAAGATACTTATAGGGATATGGAAAGATTTCAGCTGGAAAAGCAGGGAACCGTGCATTTTGGTATTCCCCCTATGGTGGAGGCTTATCTTTTTCCGGATCTTTTCACCAGCTTTAAAGCTATGTATCCGGATATGAATTTGGATGTACGGGAATATGGTGATTCTACAGAGGTTACGGAAAAGGCAGAATCTGGAGAGCTGGATTTTGGGATTATTTTTTCCAGCCGTGGTGAGACTAAGGAAAATCAGTTGTTGATTATGACAGACAATATGAGCCTATGCGTTAGTCCGGAGCTGCCACTGGCTAGACAGGAACATATCAGCTTTGATGATTTGAAGAATGAGCATTTTATTATGCAGCAATCCAATACCTATCAGTATCAGCATGTATATGAGCGGTGTGTGGAGAGAGGCTATATACCGGATATTCTTTTGTGTACTACCCAGCTGAAAACCATTAAGCAGCTGGTGGGGAATCGCTTGGGCATATCAGTGCTGCCGGATTTTGTTACCAATGAGGAAACTATTTTTGTCCGCCGACAGCTGACACCGCCTCTCAAGGTTAATATCTGCCTTTACTGGGGGCGCAATAAACAGCTCAGCGATATGGATAAAAGATTTTTGGATTTTATCAAGCATTATGTGGCCACAGAGGAATTCAAGAGCCATTTTAAGAAAAATATAGAAAAATAAAGAATGAAATGTATGACGTCGAAGCTTCGGCGTCATTTTGTTTTTTGAAAGAAAATGTAAAAGCATTTTCTTTGAATAATGTAGGGGTTATAATTAAATACGTCCTCTAAGTATCTTGCTCACAGGGGGCGAATGTACTATAATGGGGGAACACGAAGCTTTTTCGTGAATAAATTATGGAGAGGGAGATAAAGAGTGAAGAAAAACGACAGACAAAGATTTCTTGTCAGCTCGGTACTGCTAGGACTTTCGGCTGGACTGTCGGTTTTGCCTATGCCTAATGTGGCACATGCTCAAACGCTTAATGAGTATAAAGCAGATTTAGCTCAAAGATATCCTGGGTGTCAGGAAGTATTGGCTAAAGAAGCTGCTGGGGCGATTATCGAAGTTAAGACAACGGATGACTGGACACCAATAGTTATTGATAGTAATTCGCAATACCAAGAAATGCGTGCTGAAGGTCAAGGCTGGCTGCCAATAGCGATAAAAGATAAGAGCATTGTACAACCGATGACTATAAGAGCAGTTTATGGTCCAGGTAAAATCGGTGATGAGGATGCA
>CAKPVW010000074.1 GCA_934196075.1 uncultured Anaerovibrio sp. | reverse complement strand
ATTACCTTTCTCCGCTATGTGGTAGCAAATCAGTTGGTGGCATCGATAAGGCAGAATGATTCGTCAACAGCCGGAGGGGCATGACACTTTTGCGTCAGGAGGCTTCCTGCTTTTGCGAAGCAAAAGTGAGCCCGGTAGCTCTCTCTGCCAATCCGGTCACTGTGAATTGGCTCAGCGACAAGCGGTATCTCTGCGTAAGGATAAACTATCAGGCAGGGTCATTTAGCCGACAGAGCAAAAGTCGCCATGACCGCAGGCTGTATTAGGAAAACAGGACAACGATAAACCACGATGATTCGCCAACAGCCAGAGGTGCATAACACTTTTGCGTCAGGAGGCTTCCTGCTTTTGCGAAGCAAAAGTGAGCCCGGTAGCTCTCTCTACAATTCCGGCTACTGTGAATTGGCCCAGCGACAAGCGGTATCTATGCGTAAGGATAAACTATCAGGTAGGGTCATTTAGCCGACAGAGCAAAAGTCGTTATGACCGCAGGCTGTCTCTCGGAAAAACTGTAATACCCATGCAAATCAGAATTTATCGAAAATCGAATTTATCATTATGACCACCCCACTTAACATCCTCACCATAGCTTGTTTTGTACATTACCAATACTATATCAGGCTTATATTCAGAAACATATTTTCTAACACTACCATTAAAATGTCGAATATCCAAGAGGCGCAAGTCCTTCACCCCCATGGATAAAAATGGCATTGCAGTATCTAACATGGAATCTTTGATAAGCAAAATCTTTTTATCCTGCAAATTTTCATTAGCAATATTATGCACTATTATTTCTGGCTGATCTCCATATCCATACATGGCATATGGATTTTCATTGTAAACATCTCCTGAACCGAATTCCTGCTTATTGTAGAAAATAGAAAAATCGCCTGTTTCTTTAATGCCATATTCTGAAATTTCCATATAAACATTCGTTTTGAATTTAGGATAATAAATATCGAAATCATCCAACTCTGTATTGACCAAAGTTAGCTTTTTTCCCTGAGAACCCAAAAAACTTTTTTCATATTTATCATCATAATAATCATTTAGTAAAAAATGTTCCCGATTGACATCTACACCATAGTCATTTGCCAATTTTTCAACTATCCTGCCAGCAGCCCAAAGAGCTGTATCTGGCTTCCAATGATGGTCTGTACGGAAAAATGCCTGATGCCACCCAGCACTTCCTACATGCTCATACAAATCCTGTCGTAAATCATATACAGATATACCTTTTGCCTTCAAACCTTCCAATAATTTATCTGCATTTTCATTACTATAATCTATGCCCTTCATTTCACTATCGCCCCAAGGATTAGTTTTGCCTGGGGATTGAATATACAAAAATTCAGCATTGTTGGATTTTACAAAATCTGCAAATTCGCTTACCGCAGCAATACGCTCATCCTGATTTTTATTGTTCTCCACAAAAGTAAGATAACCATCCTGCATTTTGGCTACCTGCATAGCGGGATTGATAACATTCCAGCCAATTTTTTGCTCCACCTCACGCCCGGCTTCTACAAAATATCTATACAAAACAAGATGTTTAGCACACCATTCACCTATTTTTTTATCCTCTATAGTACGTATTTTAGCTTCAAAGGCTTTTCCTCTCTGCCAGATTGTTACATCCTCTGCTTCATCAAATGGATATGCTTCCTTCCAATTTGCATCAACTTTTCTATGCTTTGCATCAACCTCCGTTCGCTGCAATATTTTATTGTCAAAAAATATAGTGTGCGTAATGGCATTATCCCAATGAAGTCTTTTTATTAAAATTTGCTTTGCACCTAAACGAACAAATATACTTATAAAGAAAAATATCAACACCAGCATACACAAAAGCATAGCTTTTTCTCTAAAACTAATGATCTTCATTATCTACTTTCCCCCTAAAAGTTGAAATAAATAAAAGGGTTATAGCTTCCACTAATACACATTAAAACAGATAATAAAAATATCGCAGCGCCTAATATCCCTTCAATATTTTGTCCCCATACCTGACAGCAAAACTTCTTTTGCAAATATGGTACCACCGGCGTGGATAATAAAACCGCCAATACAAGCAGCATATAACTGCCTGATAAATAATGATAAAATATTTCATCCGCAAGTTTATTTCCGCCAACGCCTAACATAATTCCTATATATCCTAGAGCATCTCCTATACTATCGGAACGGAAGAACACCCAGCCAATAATAACCACTATCATTGCATATATATGAGATAGAACTGCCATTTTATTTGGCGTGCCTATGATTTTCTCCACTATTAACCACAAGAAATACCAAAGGCCCCAACATATGAAAGTCCAATTAGCACCATGCCACATACCAGTTAATGCCCATACCACAAAAAGATTTCCCAACCAGCGTCCTTTGCTGCAGCGATTACCGCCTAAGGGAATATATACATAATCCCTAAACCATGAGCTAAGTGATATATGCCATCTACGCCAAAATTCTGTTATACTGCTGGATATATATGGATAATTGAAATTTTCCGAAAATTTGAACCCAAACATTTTGCCAAGTCCAATTGCCATATCTGAATATCCTGAAAAATCAAAATATATCTGCAGTGTATATGCTATTGCACCTAACCATGCTGTAGCCATTGATTCTGGCATACCTGCATTAAATATATTATCAGCTAGCATAGCCATATAATTTGCGATTAAAACCTTTTTGCCTAGACCATAACTAAAACGTAACATGCCATCAGCAAAATCCCGCAAATTTTCTTGTCGTTCTATAATTTGTCTTTCAATAACATCATAGCGAACTATAGGACCAGCAATCAATTGGGGAAACAGCGCTATATACAATCCTACATTAAGCACACTACCTTGTGCCTTGGCCTTACCATAATAGATATCAAATATATATGATAATAACTGAAAAGTAAAAAATGAAATTCCAACTGGCAAGGCTATATTTATATTTGATGTATCAATGCACAATAAGCCACCAAATTGCTCACTGACAAAGGTAAGATATTTGAACACAAAAAGCATAAGTACAAAAAACACTGTACCTATGGTCAGCCATCTTTTTTGGAGTTTTTTGCTATCTGTAAATTCTAGCTTCAGACCTATTAACCATCCAATGATAATTTCAAAAATCATAATGCAAACAAATAATGGTTCGCCATATGCATAAAATGCCAAGCTCATTAGCAACAGGAAATTGTTGCGAAATTTGCGGCTGTTTAGCCACGGATTATAGTAAACCATTACCGTGAACGGTAAAAATAAAAACAAAAATACTGTAGATGAAAATACCAAATGTCTCGCCTCCATGTTAATATATCAAACCATTGGCTTTATGCCTGTCCATTATATTAACACATTCGCCCCCCCGTACAAGACTTTATTTACATGAGCAGAAACTATTCTCTTTACCCAACAAAAAACAGGCCTGAACTAAATTCAGACCTGTTCATCGACAAATATTAGAAACGATAATTGAAGCTTAACATATAGTTGATAGGGGCTACATAGTAGTCAGAGCCTGTATGCATGGCAATATCATCTCTATCCAATACATTGTTAATAGTCAAAGCCAACTCTGTAGCATCATCTGGCGCATAGCTGGTACGCCAGCTGGTCAGGAAATATGGCTTACATTCATAGGAATGTGCCTTAGAAGGGGACTGTACTCTATTGTATAAATAGGAGCCTGTCAAGGCGCTGGTCCATTTATCCTTTTTGTAGGAAATGCCTCCTGTCAGCTGCAGCTTACCCTGGGTGCGATCCCAATAATCTCCCTTGGCTTCGCTTTTGGACTCTGGATTCTGCCAGGTAATACCGTATTGATAAGACCAGCCATTATTGGTACTAATATCGCAGGAAAGCTCAATACCGGTATTGCGGAAATCCTCATTATTGTAGGTATAGGATTGTTTGTTCTTATCCCAATTAGCGGTAATATTATCCTTGATATCACTATGAAAAATTGCTACTTTCCAGCTATGATTATTGTGAATCTGCTTCCAGCCAATTTCATAATTTACACCAGTTTCTGGCTTCAGATTTGGAGCTGGAATTGCCAGGGCACTTGAACCAAACATCTGAGCAAAGGTTGGCATAATAAAGGACTGATTGATGCTGGCATAGAGATTATTATTTTCATTCATCTTATGAAGCCATTGGAGGGAACCGCTGCAATTGCTATAGTTCTCTGCTGCTCCAGAAGTCCAGGTTTCCCGCAAGCCAAAAATACCTGTGTTCTTGTCATCAAACTTTTGCTCCCACTGACCAAATACACCCCAAATATTTCTGCTTCTATCCTGAGTATCTTTGGCAGCAGTGCTATATGCAGCCAGCTTCTTATACTGCTCTCTTTCCATATTAAAGCCCATGATAGCTGTGGATTTTTCACCAATACGCCAATTTCTTTGCACGTCTAGGCCATAGCTATTATTGCGCTCTCTGGTATTGTAAAAACCATCAGGAGTCTTTTTGGTCGATGAAATAAAAGTTGGCCCCTGAGACTCTACTACCCCTGTATTCCAAAAACCGCCAATTTTCCAGTCTTTATCCTTATAATTTAACTGAGTAACATGCTGCTCAGTGGTATATTCTCGGCCATTGAACTGCTCGCCTACAGTTACCCCCTTGGTGGTTTTATCTACTCGGCTAACAAATCTACGATAATCTGCTTTCGTCTGGAAATTATCATAGGAAAGCTGCAATCTAGGATTGATATTGAAGGTAAAGCCAATATTCCGCTTTTCTACATTGTGCAAATCTGTCCTGGTGGCACCATCAAAGGCTTTAGATGTAACCTCACTATTGCTGACACCATCCTGTTCACCCCAACGGTCAAAGGAATAATGGAGGCCAAAAATATCATCTCCTGCACTGAGGGTATAATTTTGTTGACCAAAATTGCCTACCCCCATGGACACTTCATTGGCTGCCTGCTTCTTCATAATAATATTGACAACGCCATCTACAGCCTCACTGCCATAAAGTACAGAGCCGCCACCCTTGACGATTTCAATGCGCTCAATATTCTGGGCAGGTATCATTTCCAGATTGTATTTGCCACGCCAAGATACAGGATTGCCATTTAGCAATACCAAGGTGCCATTGCGGTGACCACGTATGCCTAGTTCATTATTCATAGTACCCATAGAGGCCCCTCTGGCTCCCATGGATTTATAGGTAAAGCCATTTACCTTGGACAAGGCTTCGGCTGCATTGGTTGCACCGCTTTCCTTAATCTTCTCTGCTGTTAAAATCACTGTAGAAGCAGGAACATCTACATCCTTCTTGGTGGTACGGGTAGCTGTTACAATGGTATCATCCATATTGTATACATCAGTTTCCTCATCTACTGTTGATACCTGTACTTCTGTGGTTTCAGCTTTTGTGTCAGCATTATCTGGTGCTGCAAAAACTGTTCCTGTGCTGGCCGTCAGGGCAATGGCAATCGCCAAGGATAACCCTTTTCTCTTTTTCATGATTAACCTCCTATACAAAAAAACCTCTCCCGCTGGGCAAATTTCTGCCCGGAGGAGAGGCTATCATTCCTGAAAAAGATACATTAAAAATTTGACTAATCAATTTATCAAGATTCCCTTCCCATCACTCGCAGGTACAGCAAAATTTTTGCCTAACGGTAATCATAATAGGCAGTTCTCCTGACTTGGCTTCATCGTCTAGCACGCCTTCCCAGAAATAACTTCCAGTGACATTTTGTGCCTTTCTCTGCTTTACAGTGGCGGGACCGTTCCGGCTTTTACCGGATTCTCTATTAAGTCTGATTGACAGACACCTATTATTCATATTCAATTTTCACACCAATTCATATTGTATAGCAATAAAATTGGTATGTCAAATTCCAATTAATATACTTCATACACCCATTAAAATTCTGATTTGTAGAGTTGATTAGCGAATCATGTTACTCTTTACTGAGGCATGGCAAATACCCTTCCCGGCACGCTCGCACTATGTAAATGTGCCTCACGCTGCTAAACTCATTAAAGCTCGTTAGAAGCTGTCACTACGTTCAGCTTCTAACGCCTTTAATTCGTTAAGAAGCGAGGCGCATTAACATACCGTGGAAGGGTACATGCCATGCCTCTCAGTTCGTGTATTCACAACAATTTCCCGCCTTGACACAATTTGTAATTATTTTCTTTCTTCGATATATGGTGACATAGATAAGGCATAATGATTCGCCAACAGCCGGAGGGGCATGACACTTTTGCGTCAGGAGGCTTCTTGCTTTTGCGAAGCAAAAGTGAGCCCGATGGCACTCTCTGCCTATCCGGTTACTGTGAATTGGCTCAGCGACAAGCGGTATATCTGCGTAAGGATAAACTATCAGGTAGGGTCATTTAGCCGACAGAGCAAAAGTCGTCATGACCGCAGGCTGTATTAAGAGAACAGGGCAGCGGTAAACCACAATGATTCGTCAACAGCCAGAGGTGCATAACACTTTTGCGTTAGGAGGCTTCCTGCTTTTGCGAAGCAAAAGTGAGCCCGGTGGCACTCTCTATAATTCCGGTATCTGTGAATTGGCTCAGCGACAAGCGGTATCTCTGCGTAAGGATAAACTATCAGGCAGGGTCATTTAGCCGACAGAG
>CAKPVW010000073.1 GCA_934196075.1 uncultured Anaerovibrio sp. | reverse complement strand
TGTTTACTGTGTCATATTTTATTATTCTAGATTCTTTATCATGATAAAGAATCTAGAACTTTCCTATAAAGTAAAAATAGCTGTGTCTTGATTGTGAGACACAGCTATCTAGCAACAATTATGCTGATGTTTCGATTTTCTCAATAATGAGCTTCTGGCACCAGGATGGTGGCATTCTCTTGCCGGCAATCCAATCCTGCACGGTGCGATATGGTGCATCCAGCAGAAGGGAAAGCTTCTTGATGTTCAGCCCCGCCTTTTTCATAGCGTACTTAATGGGGTTGTTTTCCCGGTCTATAACTTCCTGATAGGCGACTGTATCAGCCATAATCAGATTTACAAAACCTTTGCCGGGAGCTGGTACATCTTCCAAAGCTGTTGCCTTGGGAATATCCATACCGGTGGTTTCCATATGATGAATCATAAGATTCAATACATCATCAGCGTTTTCCATTGCTTCTGTAACTGTAGCTCCATCAGTAAAGCATCCTTCCACATCGGGAAAAGTTACATAATAAGTTTTATCCTCGTCACTCCATGTAAACACTGCTGGAAAAATATATTTAGCCATAATCTTCCTCCTAATCTATACCAATGGTGGGGCGAATTATCGTCCCTCCATCTTCCATGTTACTCAATACCCGCCTGTTTGAAGATTGCTCTTGCTGTGCCTGGCGGTATGTCCTTGGCGTGTCGCCAGACAGGAAATGTCTTTCCCGTCAAAGGACTGTAGAACTTGTCATGATTACCACCATGTTCTATGAATTTGCAACCATGTTTCTTCAAGATTTTTACAAGCTCTGAACGTTTCATTATATCCCTCCTTACAACGATATTGTACTTTATGCGTGTCTGTATGTCAATATTTTTATGCGTTGCGTATATTTTTGTAACATCAAGCCGTATATTTTCATACACAAATATTTTACCCGCTGTCTGAAGGAACGGCTGTATATCAAGACAAAGACAACCGCAGTTGGTTCTGCAAATTCCGTTATAAGGATTGGACCGGCAAAACACGCATGACAACCAAGCGGGGCTTCGCTCGCAAAAAGGATGCCCTGCAATATGAAATGGACTTCAAGAATAAAAGCCAGGAATCATCAGATATAACACTCAATGCCCTGGCGGAAAAATATCTGGTAGACTACAACGTCAACAAAAAGCGCAGTTCATATGTTAATGTCAGAGAAAGGATACAACGCCATATCCATTACGAAAACATGCAACACATGCTTAAATATGATTTTGTCGCCCAAAACCGCCTCTGGTAACCGCATTATCAGTATGCAGGAAGCAATCATGAGGGAAACAAAGGATTATTTTACTTCCATGTATGAGGCGGTTAACATGCAGGCTAGAAACTGCTTGTTAGATAATCATTTCTAAGCCGCCTATGCGGGGCGCGGGGGGCGGTTAACGCTGTATGCGCTTTATTTTACAAAATAACATTTTTCTAAGCCGCCTATGCGGCGGTTAACACAGAAAGACCGCACGTATTAACGATAGTGACTTTCTAAGCCGCCTATGCGGCGGTTAACTACAGGGCTGTTCACTCCGTCTACTGCCATCTTTTCTAAGCCGCCTATGCGGCGGTTAACGGTTGGTTATAAGAACCAAGGTATGAGTGATATTTCTAAGCCGCCTATGCGGCGGTTAACCCTGCGCTTGCCCTCCACATATCTACCATCACTTTCTAAGCCGCCTATGCGGCGGTTAACTCAAGAGCTGCATAGAGGAGCATTATTTCTATTTTCTAAGCCGCCTATGCGGCGGTTAACTCCCGACTTTTTGCAAGACTCTATCTTGGTAATTTCTAAGCCGCCTATGCGGCGGTTAACTGCAATATATTCTCCGCGAAGCCTTATACCTTGCCGCCTTACACCTATAATATTATCATTTACCTTTTTTCTTGGCAATCACAAAATTCCTTATCATAACGGCCTGCATAACGTTAAGGTATAAAATAGGTTAAAGTTTGATGAACATTCGTTTTATTATATCCCTATTCCACCACTAAAACAATCCACTAAGTTCATATAAATTTATTTTCATCTCAAGACCATTGCACCACAAAAACCTTAAATTAGCAATATCATTTGTCACCTAATCCAGCTTATACAATCCCCATTGGTCAGAATAAAAATACCTACTATAGTCATTATCATAGATGATAAAATTCAACATCCCATATTGCAGGCTTATACGTTGCAACTCCATGTCCATATCATTATCCATGTCATACTGCAAATCTTTATCCAAGCAATGGTACAATGCATACTTATAATTTCTTGTTAACCAAAGCCGAGAATTGTTCAACTCATCCTCCATATGAATATTATAACGCATCTGGCATTTTTCATACTTACCTGTCCTCTTCATCTTCTCTACTATGGCAATATCACCTTCAATATACAGAAAATACAATTCTACACTTTCCTGTTGCCGACGAAAACGATTTAATGTCTGTGGAATACCTGTCAACCACCAATTTTCATTTTCCCAGCCATGCCGTGTAGATGGGCCAATTAAATCTTCATCTCGGAATCGCTGCATAATATAATGTTCCAACCCTATCAAATTGAATGGTTCAGGCAAAACCTCCGGTCTGGATATTCTCGGTATAGAATTGATACAATGTGCCAATTCCTGACAATCTACCAGCTTTTCCATATCATGACTAAATAATCTAAGCTTCTCCGGCCCTTCAAATCCTGGCCTGGTAAAGGCTATTGATTTCCCCAGCACTCCCAGCAAATTATACTGCATAACAGCAATATTGGCCTGAGAAATATCCTGAGACATTTTTCTATGGCGCAAAACTCGCCCTGCCAGCTGAATAATCGAACGATACGAAGATGGCTCTATTACCGCCCAGTCGAAATCATGATCCCGTCCCACCTCTTCCACAGGTGTAGCCACCACTATAAAAATAATATTTTCACATGAGGATGTGTCTATATGATGACGCAATACTTCATCCTCAAACACTTCCTCCTTTTGCCAGATTTTGCTCCTTTTCAAAACACTGTCCAAATATTTTTCCTGCTCATGGCGCAACAAAAGGATTTGCCGACTATGATAGACCATTATTCTTATACCTACATCATCAGGACAATCTGCCTCCAGCAAGAATTTTCCCATGCTAACACAGGGATTAATATTAGCCATACGAATCAGACCTATAGATACCTTCTTACCAGTATTTTTGTCAATTACATAATTTTTTCTATGCAGTTCCAATGCCGCAGACCATATTTTTTGGCAGTATAATTTTCTCTTGTCATCCTTGGAGGCAGAAATTACTTCCTCACAGGATTGTAGCACACCCCTACGTTGAACAAACTGCTTTTGTAAAAGCTCAACTCTTTTTTCCACAAATTTTCTGTGCTGCTGCCTATATGACAAATTTATACCTTCTCTCTTATTATCATATGGACACCCATTTACGGTTCTAAATTCATCAACCCACAAGCAGTTTATTCCCAAATGTTTATTATAAAATACTTCATATTCTCTATAGCCGTTTTGATAAGACATAAACAATGCCTCTGCCAAATCAGGAGTAATTGTTGCAGAAGAAATAATAACCTTGCGTCCCATCATCCCTGCTAAATGTATCAACCTAGCTATGGCTATCAAGTCTTCCAAGCCAAAATCATCTATCTCATCAATAACTAAATCTGAGGAAGCCATCCTCAAAAAAGGTAAAATATGCCGTCCACCACGAATGGTTTCTGTAGCCCCCATAATGTGATCTATAGTAGCTACTAAAACTGGTGCATACAGCAATGATTTGTTTTTTTCTTTGTTTGTATTGAAAAAAACATTTAAGAAATCAGCATCTACACTTATATCGCCATCATATTCTCCATTTATCAGTTCCTCTTTCTTAGCAGATACACACTCATCATCTTTAACTGCCATCAACTTTCGTATAGGTGCTGATCCCACAAGAACTGCCATATTTTCACTGGTAAGCCCTATTCTATGACGATATTCATCACCAGTTTGCAAAGTCAAGGTTCTCAAACCAAGAGCCAATGTATAGCGTAAAGAATCATTATTTTTGCTTAAAGCCTGCATTATTTTAGCATTAGCAAAGGTCTTGCCACATCCTGTGCTAGCCATATTGACCACAAACCAGCCAGATTCCTCTATATTATTTTGCAAATCAATATCTATTTTCTTTCTAACAACAGATATTGCTTTATCCTGCCAAGCATATTCCTGGGGACTCTTTTTACGCAAGGCACGGATATTAACAGCCTTACCCATATTATTAACAAACATAGGCATACAATGCATGACTTCCAAAGCTTTAGAAGACACCTTTACCAGGTGCTCCGAAAGCTTCTGCTTCAATGTGCCATCACTCCCATTCGTATTAGCATATAAAGCAATATCATCGCCTTGCCAATTTTTGTCCTTACCCTGCGAGGATATATTGTAATCTGCCAATATCACAGCTGTGCGAATGTAAAGCAGCATAATACGCCCATGTCCAGATTCCAGCAAACCTGCTATC
Organism: uncultured Anaerovibrio sp.; assembly: GCA_934196075.1. GTDB lineage: Bacteria > Bacillota > Negativicutes > Selenomonadales > Selenomonadaceae > Anaerovibrio. The sequence continues at coordinate 2,184 of CAKPVW010000073.1, read as the reverse complement.
AATTCTGCTTCATCAGAAAGTTTTTCTGACCATCTACGAATATTTTTTCTCCATACAGAGGAAGCCTGCAAAAATCCCTGAGGGAAGCTTACTCTTCGTTTTCCATTAGCAGTATTGTCATATCCCCAATCTGGAGATATTTTGCCAATTACCTCAGCAAAATTTCCTGAAGGCTGACCATCATAGCCATCTGCCTGCTCATAATTTAACGGCAGCTTGTGATGGGAAAGAATAAGCCAAATTATTGCAGCAGCTACAGGAGGCATATGGGAAATGCGCTTGTCAATATTATCAGAAATTAGCTTTTCTATCTTTTTATCAGTATATTGTTGTTCTTTTAGCAATTCCAGCCAGGCTTTATCGTTTTGCCTATCGCCAGATAGCTTTACCAGGCTTTCCACAAACTTGCAGGAAAGCCACTCATGACGATAGGCATCTCCCTTATTTTCATTTTTTCGCAGCTTTCTCTGAAAACCATCATTAGCCTTACCTACATCATGAAGTAAACCAGCCACAGCAGCTAAAGCCTTCATATGCGGCATATAAATCCATTCGTTTTCCCAATCTGCATGAATATTACCCTTCGCAGTATAATTAACAGGTACCCGTCCATCCTCACTAAAACGGGAACGATTACCTACTATCCACAACAGCTGACTGCGATTTCTGGAACGAATCCAACGGCATGCAACAGACATATTTTGAGTGGCATTTTTCTTTAGCATGGCCTTGACCTGTTGTAGACCTTTCTCTGTTATCACAGTCTGCCAAGTATCTGTACCAATTCTATCTGCAAAGGAATCCAATATCCACCTAGTAGTTTTTATTGCCTTTTTATCACTCTGGCTGGTAAAAATCACTACCATGCGACTCATCCCCTTTATACCATCGCAGACTTTGCTCTTTCACATTGTCGTACATATAATCTAAGGCACTATATTCCACAAACTTTTCCAAACACTTAGTGCGGAATTCTTGATGTGAATCTCCATTAGCAGCACATATAAACGCCCAAGGCAATACTAATATATCTTTTATTAGATCAGCAACATCAAACACTAAAGCACCTCGTCTAGTTTTGCCATGCATTAAAGCAAAGCCGTGTGGAATTCCCAGCACCCATAAAACTGATGCAGCCATGCCATACGCTAAGTAATTACCATGATTGAGTAGTCTATTAGTCGCATCACCCCCTGATGTATCTCTTACAAAATCATCGTATCCAGTATTGACAGCAGCATATTTATAGAGTTTTTTAGCAAAATGAGCTTCCGCAGACAACAATTCCTGTACATTTCTTGCCTGATTTATCTTTTTTCTATAATCTCCTAATGCACTTTCAACTGCTATGTCATCTGAATAAAATCCTTCATCCTGCAATTCTCTATCTGATGACCATACTTTCTCAAGATAAGAACATCTAGCTCTTTGAAAACTTTTTGCTCCTTCTAATCTTTTTGATGCATCATACCAAAAAGACAACCATCCTTGAACATACTGGGTTGGCCTATATTCGCATTGCGGACAAAACCACTCTACATCTGTGCCTGCTACTAAAGGTGTACCACCGCCACCACAAAAACCAATCATAACTCCTGCTTGTGACAATAATCTTACTGCTGCCTGTGTGATAGATGTACCAGTTCCTAACATAATCACAGTTGTATTGGCAATAGGAATGTTCCAATATTCCTGTGCCTTGTTTCCCTCTTTGAGATAAAGTACTCTGCCGTCCTTCTGCATAACTCGACATTTTTCCAAATAATATATATTAGCTCGTTTAGAAAATAATATGGTCTTTAATTCTTTGGGAGAAAATCCTTGTTTCATACCATCACCTCCATAAAATCTTCACACTTAAATATATATGCAGTCGATAGACTCCCTACTTAAGAAGTAGTTTACATAAGTCACTAAAAATATCAGTCACTAAAAATATCTACTCTTTTATTAACAAATTCTGATTTGCAGAGCTGACTGATTATTCACAATTACTATTTACTGAGGCATGGCAAATACCCTTCCCGGCACGCTTGCGCTATATGACGAGGTGTCCGGTGCCCTGCCCCTTCATAAATAACAAAATATAGTGCTCCTTATAAGGGGGGAACTATATCGATACCCTCGTCGAAACCCCAATGTAAGAAAATGCAGTTGCATTTTCTTTGAAGAATTTAGGGGTTA
>CAKPVW010000072.1 GCA_934196075.1 uncultured Anaerovibrio sp. | reverse complement strand
TATATTGAAGCTCATGAGGAAATTGTTCGTCGTTATCAGGATCATAACGCATGGCTCCGTTCCTGCGCTATCAATATTGCTAACTCCGGTATTTTCTCCTCTGACCGTACCATCGCCCAGTATGCAGAGGATATTTGGAATATCGAGCCAGTAGATGTAGAGTAATTTAAGCCATTAAGAGAGGGGATGGGCAAATGAATCTGTCACAGCTCACAGAGTATGATACCTTCCTATTTCATCAGGGAACTAACTGCAAAGCCTATGAGATGTTGGGAGCACATATAACCGAGGAGGATGGCCAGCAGGGCGTCCGGTTTACCGTATGGGCTCCTAACGCCAAGGCTGTTAGTGTTGTTGGTGAGTTTAATAATTGGGACACCAGGGTAAATGAAATGACCCGTATTGAGGACGGGGAGATTTGGAAGGTCTTTATCCCTGGCCTCAAGGAAGGGGATATATACAAATATGCAATTATGCCTCAGCACGGCGGCCCTCATATTATGAAGGCTGACCCATATGGGTATTATTGCGAGGTGCCACCGGCTACCGCTTCTCGTGTCTTTGATATGAATCATTATCAGTGGCAGGATCAGGAATGGCAGGAGAAAAAGCAGCGGACTCAGTCCTATGGTCAGCCTATGCTGACCTATGAGGTTCATCTTGGCTCCTGGCGGCGGAATGCTGAGGGCAAGGCCCTGTCCTATAGGGAATTGGCTGATCAGCTGGTTAACTATGTGAAGGATATGAATTATACCCACATAGAGTTTATGCCTCTGTGTGAGCATCCTTTTGATGGCTCCTGGGGCTATCAGGCTACTGGCTATTATGCCGCTACCAGCCGTTTTGGTACTCCTGATGATTTGCGTTATTTGATTGACAAGGCTCATCAGGCAGGTATCGCTGTTATTATGGACTGGGTGCCTGGTCATTTCTGCAAAGATGATCATGGTCTGAGAGACTTTGATGGCCGGAATCTGTATGAGTCCGACAATCCTCAGAGAGCAGATAATGCTGGCTGGGGTACCACCAATTTTGATTATGGCCGTACTGAGGTACAGAGCTTTTTGATTTCCAATGCTATTTTCTGGATGGATCAGTATCATATTGATGGTCTCCGCATTGATGCTGTGGCCAATATGCTGTATCTGGATTATGGCAGAAAGAGTGGCGAGTGGCAGCCTAATAAGCATGGCGGCAACGGCAATCTGGAGGCTATAGATTTCCTCCACAAGCTGAATGAAACCGTGTTTAGAGAGTATCCACAGGCTTTGATGATTGCTGAGGAGTCCACCTCCTGGCCAAATATTTCCAAGCCTGTTTATATGGGCGGCATGGGCTTTAACTACAAGTGGAATATGGGCTGGATGAACGATATCCTGAGATATTGCAGTCTGGATCCTATCTACCGCAAGTGGCACCATGACAAGATTACTTTCTCCATGATGTATGCCTTTAGTGAGAATTTTGTGCTGCCTCTTTCTCATGACGAGGTAGTGCATGGCAAGTGCTCCCTGATTAACAAAATGCCAGGTGATTACTGGCAGAAATTTGCTGGTCTTCGTGGCTTCTTTGGCTATTGGATGGCTCATCCAGGCAAGAAGCTGCTGTTCCAGGGCGGTGAATTTGGTCAGTTTGTTGAGTGGAAGTGGAATGACAGTTTGGATTGGCATCTCCCTGAAAAGTATGAAATGCATACCAAGATGCTGGAGTATTCCAAGGAGCTGAATAAGTTCTATGTAGACCACAAGGAATTCTGGCAGATTGACTTTGACTGGGGTGGCTTTGAGTGGATTGACTGTGACGATGCAGATGATAGTATCATTTCCTTTATCCGTCGTGCTGATAACGGTGATTTTGTGATTGCTATCTGCAACTTTACGCCAGCAGTTCGTCATGGCGCTCGCTTTGGTGTACCAGAGGCTGGTACCTATGAGGAAGTATTTAACAGTGATGCAGCCAAATTTGGCGGCTCCAATGTTATTAACGAAAATGACATTCCATCTCAGGATGTGCCATGGCATAACAAATCCTACTCTATTCAGATTACAGTACCTCCGTTGGCAACTGTCTATATTCAGTTGAAAAAGGAGCGTCCCCTAAAAGGCAAGACTGTAGCTGAAAAGCAGGAAACAGTAGAGGCCGAGGTTGTGGAGCCAAAGGCTGAGGAGAAGAAAAAAACTACTAGGTCTAGGAAAACCACAGCTAAAAAGGCTGATGGGGAGGAGAAGCCAGCCACCAAGGCTGCTAAGGCCAAGACTGCTGCAGGCAAAAAGTCTGCAGCGACGAAAAAGACAACTACAGCCAAGAAGGCAACAAAAACAGCTACCAAAAAGACAACTGCCAAGACAAAGACTGCCAAGACAGCTGCCAAAGCTGTGCCTGAGGCCATCGAGGGTGAGTCCAAGCCAAAGCGCAGAGGACGTCCGCCTAAGAAAAAGCCTGAGGCATAAGAAAGGTGTTTGTTTAATAGAAGGGGTTCATGGGTATGGTGCAAGGGCACTAGAAAGAAGGTTTATGATGAAGGTATTGTATGTAGCTTCAGAGGCTGTTCCATTTATCAAGACAGGAGGATTGGCAGATGTTGCTGGTTCCCTGCCGAAAGAGCTGGCAAAAATGGGGGTTGATGCCAGAGTAATTTTGCCAAAGTACAGCAAGATTGCAGAGGAATATAAGGCCAAAATGACACATGTGGGACATATTTTTGTTCCTGTGTCCTGGCGTCACAAATATGCTGGCGTGGATATGCTGAAGCAGGATGGGGTTACCTACTATTTTGTAGATAATGAGGATTATTTCAAGCGGGATGGCCTTTATGGCTATGGCGATGATGCAGAGAGATTTTCCTTTTTCTCCCGTGCTGTACTAAACCTTTTGCCTTTGCTGGATTTCTTCCCAGATGTGATTAATTCCAATGATTGGCATGCCGCCTTGGTTAATGTTTTCCTGAAGCTGGAGCATCAGGGGGATGAGAGATATGAGAATATCAAGACCGTATTCTCTATCCACAATCTAAAATATCAGGGAATCTTTAACAAGGATGTTATGGATGATGTGCTGGGCTTGGATTGGAAGTATTTCAATAATGGCGATTTGGAGTTTAATGACGCTGTTAATTTTATGAAGGGCGGCATTGTTTATGCTGATGTGGTAGGTACTGTTAGCCGTACCTATGCCCAGGAGATTCAGTATCCATATTTTGGTGAGCAGTTGGATGGTTTGCTGAGAACCCGTGGGGATAAAATCGCTGGTATTGTTAATGGCATTGATTATGATGTTTACAATCCGGAAACAGACAAGAATCTGTTTGTTAACTACGGGCCTAAGACCTTGGCTATGAAGAATGAGAACAAGGTTAAGCTGCAGGAACAGCTGGGACTGCCAGTGGATAGAAATATTCCTATGATAGGCTTGGTTTCCCGTCTGGTAGCAGCCAAGGGCCTGGATTTGATTGTTCGGGTTATGGATGAGCTGTTGCAGGCTGAGGAGTGCCAGTTTGTTCTGTTGGGTACTGGTGACAAGCAGTATGAGGATTGGTTCCGGGGACTGCAGTGGCGTTTGCCTCAGAAGGTTTCTGCCAATATCCGCTTCTCCAATGAGCTGGCTCAGAGAATTTATGCAGGTGCAGATATGTTCCTGATGCCATCTGTATATGAGCCTTGCGGCTTGGGGCAGCTGATTGCTCTCCGTTATGGTAATGTGCCTATTGTTCGTGCTACTGGCGGTTTGAAGGATACAATAACCTCCTTCAATAAGTATACTGGTCAGGGCAATGGCTATAGCTTTAATAATATCAATGCCCATGATATGCTTTATACCATGAAGACTGCACTGGCAGATTTCAGAGATCCTAATATTTGGCAGCATGTGGTGAAGAATGCTATTAATAGTGACTTTAGCTGGCATAAATCCGCTCAGGAGTATTTGCATCTTTATGAGAATCTGGTGGCAGCTAAGCCTGCCGAGGAAGCAGCTCCTACAGAGGAATAAAATGGCATAGCGTGATTTGCAAAGTAGTGGATTTGCCTTTGAGAAAATCCACTACTTTTTTGTGTAAAAAATTGCTCTTTTCTAGGCATTAGGTGATAGAATTTGGTATAATAAACCTAGGGTAATGCGATTGTTGTAAAAAAGTCTTTGGCGGGAAGCTGGGGATGAGATAATATGATTACAGGGAGAGATTTGATGCCGGTTGTAAAAAGCGTAGAGCACAATTCACAGAATGAATTTTATCGCAGTCCTGTAGGTGCAGCAGAAAGCTACAGCGATGTGCGCTTGAGAATTAAATTAGAGCTGGATGATGTAGAGAATGAAAAGGCGGATATTTCCGTCAAGGCTAGATTTTGGCGTGAGCGGGTTGGTGAGCTGATTTATGTCTTGAATCCAGAGGACCCAGTAGGCAAGGAAATGTATTTTTCTGCCAATATTACCATGCCAGAAAAGGGATGTCTGCTATGGTATTATTTTATTATTACCATTAATGGACGTATTTGGTACTATGGTAACAACGATGCCAGAATGGGTGGCATTGGTTATCTGCGGGATGATCCGCCGTCTCAATCTTATCAGATTACGGTCTTTAACAAGGGTGCAGATACCCCAAATTGGTTTAGACATTCCGTTATGTACCAGATTTTCCCAGACAGATTTTATCGTAAGGGTGATACCCTGGTGGAGAAAAAGGGTGCTGTATTCCATGGTTCTTGGAACGATAAGCCTTTCTACTATAAGGATGTAGATACCAAGGAAATAATTTCCTATGATTTCTTTGGTGGTAATTTGGCAGGCATACAGGAAAAACTGCCTTATTTAAAGGATTTGGGAATTTCTGTTATCTATCTCAATCCTATTTTTGAATCTGCCAGCAATCATCACTATGATACAGGTGATTATCACAAGGTTGACCCTGTGCTGGGAACTAATGAGGATTTGAAGGAGCTGTGTGCCAAGGCTAAGGAGCTGGGCATCCGCATTATGCTGGATGGCGTTTTTAGCCATACAGGTGACGATAGCCGTTATTTTAACAAATATGGTCATTATGATACGGTAGGAGCCTACCAGTCGCAGGATTCACCATATTATGAATGGTATTGCTTCAATAAATATCCAGATAGCTATGAAAGCTGGTGGGGCTTTAATACTTTGCCAAATGTGAAGGAGGAAACTCCCTCCTATATGGACTTTATCATCAATGATGATGATAGCGTATTGAAATACTGGATGAAGCAGGGCATTAGCGGCTGGCGTTTGGATGTAGTGGATGAACTGCCAGAGAAATTTACCCAAACTTTCTACAAGGAATTGAAGAAGGTTGATAAGGATGCTGTTATGTTAGGCGAGGTTTGGGAGGATGCTTCCAACAAGAGTGCCTATGGTGTATCAAGAGAATATCTCTGCGGTCAGGAATTGGATTCTGCCATGAATTATCCTTTCCGTCAGGCTGTCCTGGACTTCCTGCTGGGTTATGCGGATGCTGGCCAGATTAGTACCAGATTGCGCAGCTTGCAGGAGAATTATCCAAAGCATAATTTCTATGCCATGATGAATCTGTTAGGCAGCCATGATAGAGAGCGTATTTTGACCTTGCTGGGCGAGGCTCCAAGTCAGGAAGGCGTACCTGCTGTGCGCCAAGCAACCTATCGTTTGGACGGGGAACGTCTCCACAAGGGCCTTATGCGCACCAAGCTGGCCATTCTGTGGCAGATGACCTTCCCAGGGGTGCCTAGCGTATATTATGGTGATGAAATTGCTCTGCAGGGGTACCGTGATCCTTATTGCCGTGGTACATATGATTGGGAAAACGGTGATCCAGAGTTGAGAATGTGGACCCGGAGACTGATTCATCTTCGCAATGAGCATATGGCTCTCCAGACAGGCAAAATTTTACCAATATATGCCAAGGGAGATGTTTATGGCTATGCCCGGGTTATAGATGCAGGCCATGATGTTTTTGGTGCCGAGGCAGATAATGATGTATTTGTTATCCTTATGAATCGCAGCCATGAGACGCGTCAGGTATCTCTAGAGGTGCGGGATTTGGCTGCTGGTGCTATGGAGGATGCTCTGGGGGAGCGTCCGGATCTGCCTATTGTCCGGGGACGTATGGAGGTGGAGGTACCTCCGTATACAGGGTTAATCTACCGTCACAAGATTGAGGCTGTAGCCAAGGCCAAGGGAGTTCGTCAGTGCGGTGTGCTGATGCATCCAACATCCTTGCCATCTCCATTTGGTATTGGTGATTTGGGGCCTGAGGCATACAAGTTTGTGGATTTCTTGGCTGATGCTGGACAGAAGGTATGGCAGATTCTGCCGTTGAATCCTGTAGGGGCAGGCAATTCTCCATATGCTTCTTCCTCTGCTTTTGCTGGCAATCCACTGCTGATTTCTCTGGAGCTTTTGGCAGATAAGGGTTTCCTGACTGAGGCAGATTTGCAGGATGCTTCCATTGTCAATAATGGTCAGGTGGATTACGCCTGGGCTCAGATGATGAAGCCATCCCTGATTTTTAAGGCTTATATTAATGCCATTACTATGACTGACCCTACGGCACGAGAGAATTATCGGGCCTGGGCCAAGAAAAATTCCTATTGGCTGCGGGATTATGCTCTGTTCAAGGTGCTGAAGGATTGGCACAATGGCAAGAGCTGGAATCAGTGGGATCCTGAGTTTGTCCGCCGTGATGAAGTGGCTTTAGCTGCTATGGAGGAACAGCTTACCTTTGAGATTGGCGAAATCCACTTCGAGCAGTATATGTTCTATAAGCAGTGGCAGGATTTGAAGGAATATGCCAACAAGAAGGGCGTTAAGATTTTGGGTGATATGCCAATCTTTGTTTCCTTGGATAGTGCTGATGCCTGGGCTCATCAGCAGCTCTTCAAGCTGGATCAGAATGGCAAACCATACAAGGTTGCCGGTGTACCGCCAGATTATTTCTGCAAGACCGGCCAGTTGTGGGGCAATCCTCAGTACAACTGGGAGGTTATGAAGCAGGATGGCTATGATTGGTGGATTCGCCGTTTCCGCAATCTGATGCGTCAGGTGGATAT
>CAKPVW010000071.1 GCA_934196075.1 uncultured Anaerovibrio sp. | reverse complement strand
CTAAATGCCACTGTCAGCCGTACCGCATCGGGAAAATACTTTGTTTCATTGTGCGTAGAGATGGATATTGAATTGTTACTGGGCCGAAACAACGGACAGCAGATTGGCATTGATGTTGGTATAAAGGACTTCTATTCCAATGACCAAGGAAATACTGTAGCCAATCCACGTATTTTGAAAGGAATGGAGAAAAAGCTAAAACGTCTGCAGAGAAGCCTGTCCAGAAAGGTCAAGGGCAGTAATAACCGCAACAAGGCTAGAATTAAGGTGGCCATATTACAAGAAAGGATAGCCAATATCCGCAAGGATTTCTTGCATAAGGAATCAACTAAGCTTGTAAGGGAAAATCAGCTTATTGCAGTAGAAAACCTAAAGATTAAGAATATGCTGAGAAATCACAAATTGGCCAAGGCCATATCTGATGTAAGCTGGGCTGAGTTTTTCCGTATGCTGGAATACAAGGCCAAGCTATATGGCTGTGATGTGGTGAAGGTGGACACATTCTATCCGTCAAGCCAGACCTGTTCCTGCTGTGGCTATCAGAATAAGGCTACAAAGAATCTTGGTATTCGTAAATGGACTTGTCCACAGTGCAATACCCAGCATGACAGGGATGTAAACGCCGCTAGGAATATTCTGAGCAAAGCCTTAGAAATGCAGAAATCAGAGTAAGCTAAAGAATAAAATACCGTGGGACACACGGAAATCTACGCTTGGGGAGAGCGTGTAAGACATATAGGCTACGGTCTATATGCAGTGCTCAGGGAACCAAGAATCCCCTGCCTTTAGGCATGGGGAGTGTCAAGCCCAGTCCAATCTAGCCAAGCTAGGAGATGTAGTATTGACTGGTATGGGCCGGGAGGTACACTATAGCTCCGAATCTGTGGCTTCCCGTCTGATACATATGGCGATTACAGATGTTTTGTACACAGCTATGGCCAGAAGCAACCCTGAGAGCTACCATGATAACATTGCCAAAATGCGGTCAGTAATTGCTGATACTCGAGAGTAAAACAGAATATTTTTTCACCATATTGCAATAAGGTAAAATAAGGGTGGACTATTTTGCAAATATCCTTATAATTATATTATGTACTGTTAATTGCGGCGTTGGTTCATTGTTACTTTTTTGACCAATTTGCCCGATAACAGTTAGCAGAAGGACAGTATATGTCCTCCTGGATAGTGTAATTGAAAGGAAGCTATTTGTTGTATGAATAGAAATGATTTATGCTGGTGTGGCAGTGGTCAGAAGTACAAAAAATGTCATTTGGCCTTTGACGAAAAGCTGGATGCCATGAAATTTGATTTTTTCAAGGGTCAGGTGCGGCCACCTCATAAGATTATCAAAAATGCCGCTGATATTGCAGGTATTCGCAAGGCTGGTGTCATCAATGATGCAGCACTTGATTTGGCTGGCAGTATGGTGCGGGAGGGGATTGATACAGAATCCATAGATACCGCTGTCCGCAAATTTATCGAAAGCAACGGTGCTATACCAGCCTGCCTGAACTACGAGGGCTTCCCTAAGAGCATTTGCATCTCCCTGAACGATGTGGTTTGTCATGGTATTCCATCCAAGAAAACCATTCTCAAGGAGGGAGATATTCTCAATATAGATATTACCACGATTCTGGATGGCTACTATGCGGATGCCTCCAGAATGTACACAGTAGGCAAGGTAGCACCAGAGGCACAGCGTCTTGTGGAGATTGCCAAGGAATGTATGCTGGTGGGTATCGAGGCGGTACGTCCTTGGGGCTATGTGGGAGATATTGGCGCAGCAGTCAACGCTCACGCCAAAGCCAATGGCTGCTCTGTAGTTACAGAGCTGGGAGGCCATGGGGTAGGCAAGGATTTCCATGAGGATCCCTATATTGCCCATGTAGGTATGCCGGGCACTGGTATGCTGATTGTACCAGGCATGGTATTTACGGTAGAGCCTATGATTAATGCTGGGCGGTTCAAGGTTACAGTGGACAAAAAGGATGGCTGGACTGTTCGTACCAAGGATCATTCCTTATCTGCCCAGTGGGAAAAGACTATTTATGTAACTGAAACTGGTGTCGAGGTATTGTCCAGCTGATAGCTGCTGGCAGGAGGGATATCATGCTGGAGAAATTATGGAATACAAAGGAAGATAATGGCTCAGATGTAAGTGATATGTCCTCTGCCAAAAGACTGAAGGAAATCGTCAATGTTCTGAGACAGCGGGAGCTGCTGCAGGGGATTACCCCAGTCAAGGTAAGACAGGTGTTGGAAGATTTGGGGCCAACCTTTGTAAAGCTAGGGCAGATTATCAGCATGCGGCCGGATTTTTTGCCTACAGAATACAGAGATGAGCTTACCAAGCTCCAATCCGATGTGCGGCCAATGGGATTTTCCGTGGTCAAGGATATTATCAACCGGGAATATCAGCAAAATTGGAATCAGATTTTTTCCTATATAGATCCAGAGGCTCTAGGCTCTGCTTCCATAGCTCAGGTACATAGAGCCATACTGCTAGATGGCAGCCGAGTGGTTATCAAGGTGCAACGGCCCGGCATTTATGATATGATGGCCAAGGATATCAGTCTGCTGAAAAAGGCGGTCTCCGTAGTGAACATTGTCCATGATTCAGAAAGCGTTGTGGATTTTGAAAGCATTGTAGACGAAATGTGGGAGGTAGCCAAGCAGGAGATAGATTTCATTCTGGAGGCAGACCATATTGACGAATTTGCTCATCTCAACAAGGATGATGAAAATATTATTTGCCCCAGTGTGGACAGACAGCTGACCACGCCACGGATTTTGGTGATGGAGTGCATGGAGGGCATCCCTTTGGATGATGCTCCAGCCTTAGCCGAAGCTGGTGTGGATATGGAGCGTATTGGCAAGCTGCTGGGCGTCAACTATGTGAAACAGATTGTGGAGGATGGATTTTTTCATGCGGATCCACACCCCGGCAATATCTGGGTAAAGGATGGCAAGGTGCTTTGGCTGGATTTGGGTATGATGGGCAGGCTTTCCGCCAAGGACAGGGCCAGCTTCCGCAAGGCTATTTTGGCCTTGATTACTGGTGATGTCTATGAGATGAAGGAAGCCATATTGGCCTTGGGAGTCCCTAGAGGCAAGGTGGATCATGTACAGCTTTATGATGACGTGGCCATGCTGATGAACCAGTATGGTGATTTGGATTTTGAGCATGTGCGGACAGGAGAGCTGGTTAGACAGATTCTCAAGGTATTGCAGGGTAACAATATAGCGGTGCCCCATGGCTTTAGTATGTTTGGCAGAGGCATGCTGATTATGGAGGGGGTTATGACCCGCTGCTGTCCCAAGGTGAATTTCTCTGAAATTTTTGGACAGGGCCTGCGTATCAGCATGGAAAAGGATTTTAGCTGGCGAAATCAGATGAATAAAGCCAAGCGAGAGGGTTATACCCTGGTCAAGAAATCCATGCAGCTGCCAGAGCAGATATCAGATATTCTCAAGATGACCCTTAGTGGTCAAACCAAGGTCAATCTGGATATGACCGGTTCTCAGGAGCCTTTGCGTCAGCTGGATGTCATGATAAACAAGATGATTATGGCTATTATCAGTGCTGCCCTGTTACTGGGCTCCAGCACCATCTGCACTACCCAAATGACTCCCAAGATTATGGAAATACCTCTTTTGGGGGTACTGGGATATCTGGCGGCCATGGTGTTGTGCAGCAAGCTGTTGTGGAATATAATAAAAACTGACAGGAGGAAAAAGTAGTTGCGAGGAATCAGAGGAGCTATTACCGTTGAGGAAAATACAGCTGAGGCTGTTATAAATGCTACCCAAGAGGTAGTAACTGCCATGCTGGAGGCCAATGAAATTGCCACAGAGGATATTGGGGCGGCTATTTTCTCCGCCACGGAGGATATAACAGCAGCCTTTCCTGCCAAGGGCGCTAGAGCTTTGCCAGGCTTTGACATGGTGCCTTTATTTGATGCCCGCCAGATGGATGTGGATGGTGCCCTATCCATGTGTATCAGGGTATTGCTTCTAGTAGATACGGACAAAAAGCAAAAGGAAATAAAGCATATCTATAGAGGACGAGCACATAATCTCAGACCAGATTTGGTAAAATCGTGATTATATAAAGATTTTACTTGCTTGTGCTTGAGCACAGTAATACAATAAAAAGTGGGTAAAAGTTAATCTTTGCAAATTTGTAAAATTGAAAAAATTAATGAAAAATGCTTGTGCGTTCACGTGCACGCATGTATAATAAAACTATGATTATGCCAAGGCATAGTTATGAGGGAGGTTATTTTCTTTATGAATAAGATTATTTCTACAGATAAAGGACCAGGAGCTATTGGCCCATATTCTCAGGCTGTTCAAACTGCTGGTGGTATGCTGTTTGTTTCCGGTCAGATTCCGCTGGTACCAGCTACTGGTGCTATGGTGGAGGGGGGCATCAAGGAACAGGCCACTCAGGTACTGAACAATCTAAAGGGGATTGTGGAAGCTGCTGGTTATCAGTTGTCTGATGTAGTAAAGACCACTGTTTATTTGGCAGATATCAAGGATTTTGGCACTGTTAACGAGATTTATGGTCAGTATTTTACAGAAAACTGTCCAGCTCGTGTTTGTGTAGAGGTAAGTAAGCTGCCAAAGGATGCCTTGGTAGAAATTGATGTTATTGCCTCCAAATAATATCAAATATTTTGTTGTAATTTGCAGCTCTGAGGCAAGGGGATTCTGGGAGGATTACCCATCGCTTTGGGGCAGCTGTTCCTAAGGGATTTTCTATATAAGTGAAGGAGTGTTATCTTTGAGCAAAATCGAAAACACCAGCGTAAACGCTATCCGTATTCTGGCAGCAGAAATGATTCAGAAGGCTAAGTCCGGTCATCCAGGTCTGCCAATGGGCTGCGCACCAATCGCCTATGAGCTGTGGGGCAACCATATGAACCACAACCCAAAGAATCCAAAGTGGTTAAACAGAGATCGTTTTATCCTGTCCGGCGGTCATGGTTCTGCTATGCTGTATTCCCTGTTGCATCTCTTCGGCTATGGCCTGACCATGGATGATCTGAAGAATTTCCGTCAGCTGGATTCCTTGACTCCTGGCCATCCTGAATATGGTCATACTGTAGGTGTTGAGGCTACTACTGGTCCTCTGGGTGCTGGTATGGGCATGGCTGTAGGTATGGCTATTGCTGAGGCACATCTGGCTGAGAAGTTCAACAAGCCAGGCTATCCTGTATATGATCATTATACCTTTGCTTTGGGCGGTGACGGCTGCATGATGGAGGGTATTTCCTCCGAGGCATTCTCTCTGGCAGGTACTCTTGGTCTGTCCAAGCTGATTATTATTTATGATAGCAACCGCATTTCTATTGAAGGTTCCACTGATGTTGCCTTCACAGAGGACGTTCAGAAGCGCATGGAGGCCTTTGGTTTCCAGACTATTGATGTAGCAGATGGTACTGATCTGGCTGCCATTGGCAAGGCTATTGAGGAAGCCAAGGCAGACAAGACTCGTCCTTCCTTTATTACTGTTCATACTCAGATTGGTTATGGCTGTCCTGCTAAGCAGGGTTCTGCCAGCGCTCACGGCGAGCCACTGGGTGAGGAGAACCTGAAGGCTACCAAGGAGAATCTTGGCTGGACCTATGATCCGTTCACTGTACCTGATGAGGTTTATGCTGACTACGCAGCCAAGGCTGCCAAGGGCCAGGAGGCTGAGGACAAGTGGGAAGCTATGTATGCTGAATGGCAGGCCAAGTTCCCTGAGGAGGCAGCTCTCCATGCCAAGTTCTATGACAAGGAAGCTATCAAGGCTGTTTTGGATGATGAGTCCTTCTGGGCACCAGCAGAGAAGCCAACTGCCAGCCGTGCTCTTTCCGGCAATATCATTAACAAGCTGAAGGATATGGTACCAAGCCTTATGGGCGGTAGTGCTGACCTGGCTCCATCCAACAAGACTGAGATGAAGGGCGAGACCTTCTTTAGCAAGGATGACAGAAGCGGCCGCAATATGCATTTCGGTGTACGTGAGCTGGCTATGGGTGCTATCGGCAACGGTATGGCTCTCCATGGTGGTGTAACTGCCTATGTAGCTACCTTCTTTGTATTCTCCGACTATGTAAAGCCAATGATGCGTCTGGCTGCTTTGATGGGATTGCCTATTACCTATGTACTTACTCACGATTCCATCGGTGTAGGCGAGGATGGCCCAACCCATGAGCCTATTGAGCAGTTGGCAATGCTTCGTTCCCTGCCAAATCTGCAGGTATTCCGTCCAGCAGATGCTGTAGAGACTGCAGCTGCTTGGTATACTGCGGTAGCAGATACTACCTGTCCAACAGCTTTGGCTCTCACTCGTCAGAATCTGGCTATTATCCCAAGCAGCAAGGAAGGCGCTCTCAAGGGTGGCTATGTAATTGCTGATGCCAAGAAGGATGTTCCAGATGGTATTATTATTGCTACTGGCTCCGAGGTAGGTATCTCTCTGGAGGCCAAGGAAATTCTGGCTCAGCAGGGCAAGGATGTTCGTGTAGTATCTATGCCTTGTATGGAACTCTTTGAGGCACAGTCTGAGGAGTACAAGGAGCAGGTATTGCCAAAGGCAGTTCGTGCTCGTGTCGCTGTAGAGGCTGCTTCAGATTTTGGCTGGGGCAAGTATGTAGGCCTGGATGGTGCAACTGTAACCATGAAGGGCTTTGGTGCCTCCGCACCAGCAGAATTGCTCTTCAAGAAGTTCGGCTTCACCAAGGAAAATGTAGCTGAAACCATGAACAATTTGCTGAAATAAATAAAAAGAGAAGTAATATAATTTCTTCTCTATATCTATGCGCAAATGCCGTCCCATATCCGGGGCGGCATTTTTTGTTAAACAAGGTGTAATATTTTAGAGAATAGGAGCATATGATGTCTGTAAAGCCTGTATGCTCTTTTTGCGTATACAAATTCTGATTTGTAGAGTTGATTGGCAAATCATATTACTCTTTACTGAGGCATGGCAAATACCCTTCCCGGCACGCTCGCACTATATGACGAGGTGTCCGACGCCCTGTACCTTCATAAATAACAAAATATAGTATTCCTTATAAGGGTTGAACTATATCTATACCCTCGTCGAAACCCCAATGTAAGAAAATGCAGTTGCATTTTCTTTGAAGAATCTAGGGGTTA
>CAKPVW010000070.1 GCA_934196075.1 uncultured Anaerovibrio sp. | reverse complement strand
GAATCTTTTTATGCGGTTGAATGAGTTTAGCAGCGTGAGGCACATTTACATAGCGCGAGCGTGCCGGGAAGGGTATTGCCATGCCTCAGTAAAGAGTAACATGACTTGCTAACAAATCTACAAATCAGAATTTATTTTTGACTGCCATTCCTGTTCTTTGAAACCAACAAGGACATTGTCATCATCTATAAAAATCGGACGCTTGACCAGCATACCATCTGTGGCTAGGAGTGCATATTGTTCCTCCTCAGTCATGGTTGGCAGTTTATCTTTGAGTTTCAGTTCTTTATATTTTAGTCCACTAGTGTTAAAGAATCGCTTGAGGGGAAGACCGCTTTTTTCATGCCACAAGCGTATTTCTTGTGCTGTAGGGTTGTCCTCTTTGATGTCTCTAACCTTAACGGCGATGCCATTGTTTGTCAGCCACTTTTCCGCCTTTTGGCAAGTAGTGCAACGGGGATAGCATAGGAAAATTGCTTGGCTCATTTATGTACCTTCTTTCTATATCGTTAAATAAATCTCAAAGTTATATAACAGCCATATTTTCAATTATAAAAAATATAACCGTTTTATAATTGAAAAGCAATCAAAAAAATATTTTATCATTGTTTTCTGCAAAATATAAATAAATGCCATAGGGACTTCTATATTTAATACATTTTACATTACAAATGATTAGCTGGGCAATATTGAAAAACACAAAAACATTGGTTAGAATAAGGATAGGAGAATACTAGTTAAAATGGAGGTGTAAGAATATGATTTATCCATTTATGACACTGGAGGATAATACAGAAATTACTCATACGGAGATGTTGGCTGATGGCAAGGTGAAGGTATATGTGGAAACGCCAGATGCAAAAGATTGTTTTCACAGTCTTGTTTGCTGGCTTCCATCTTATCAGATAGAGGATGTTAGGGGATATTCAGATAAGGAAGTAGAAAAGTATGTAGAATTTATCCAAAAAGCAGCTTATTTAATTATGGAATTTGCGCAGGAAGGCGGTTTTGAACATGCCTCAGCTGTTTAAAATAGGTAACTATTGGGTGTATTTTTGGTCAAATGAGGGGATTCCCGTAGAACCAGTTCATGTTCATGTTTCTTCTAATAGCCCTGTACAGAATGCCACTAAAATATGGATTACTAGAGCGGGTAAATGTTTGGTATGTCATAATAAATCTAAAATACCTGCTAATATATTAAATAATATTAAAAGAATGATAGAACTTAAAACTGATTATATTACGCAAAAATGGCAAGAAAGATTCGGAGAAATTCGCTATTATTGTTAAAAAATGCTTGGAGGTTGCAGCATGAAAAAGAAGATTGTTTTGATATTGACCGGGTTGATGGCAATGGGTCAGGCGGCTATGGCGGAGCCGACAGCCAATTATGACCACGAAATCATGCCTATAGATGATAATTTGCGTATACCAAATCCGTGGCAGGAATATAGTAATCTGAAATCTGCCTGTCAGGCAGCAGATATTTTGTAAATTTTTCAACATCCCTGTTCAGCTTGTTGCCGTCCGGGGATGTTTCATTATCTTGTAAAGGATGTTGTTATGCATACTGATATTTTGTTGGTGGCTTTGAATGCCAAGTTTTCCCATACTAATCTGGCTTTGCGTTATTTGCGGGAGAGCTGCTGTCAGGCGGGTCTGGGAAAGCCGGAACTTTTGGAGCTGACTATCAATAATTATATTCCTGAGATGTTGGGGCAGATTTTTGAATATAGGCCCAGGGTGCTGGGCTTTAGCTGTTATATCTGGAATATTCAGCTAATAAAGCAGTTGCTCCCTTTATTACGGAAGGTTTTGCCAGAGACAATTATTATCTGCGGCGGGCCGGAGGTTTCCTATGGCACAGAGAATTTTCTGCGGGAAGTACCTGCTGTAGATTTTGTTATTCGGGGTGAGGGGGAGCAGGCATTTCCTGCTTTGCTTCAAAGGCTGTTTTCCCAGCAAATAGCGTATAGCAAGGTGAGGTGGCATCATGGTATTGGGCAAAATCCTTTGGGGGGAGTTGCTTATCTGGATAAAGCAGGTAAATATCTGGATGGGGGTGTGGTGGATGTGCCTCAGCTGGACGAAATATCCCTGCCTTTTGCCTATGAATCAGAGGAAATGACAGATATTCAGGAACGGATTCTATACTACGAAACCAGTCGAGGCTGTCCTTTCCGTTGTGCCTATTGCCTGTCCTGCGCTACGGCAGGGGTGCGGTATCGCAGTTGGCAGTTGGTACAGCAGGAATTGCAGTTTTTTGTGAACCATAATGTACGTCAGGTAAAATTTGTAGATAGAACCTTCAATGCCAAGAAGCAGCATTTTATGCCTATTTTGCAATTTATTCAGGCTCTGCCAGCTAGCTGTCGAACTAATTTTCATTTTGAGGTGGCGGTGGACTATCTTGATGATGAGGTTATTGCTTTGTTGCAAAGCCTGCCCAAGCATAGGGTGCAGCTGGAAATTGGCATTCAAAGTACCAATCCAGAGGTTTTACAGCGGATTCAGCGGGTCAATCACTGGGAGCGGATTGCTAATCATATCAAGGCTTTGCTGGCCAAGGGAAATATGCATATTCATACGGATTTGATCATCGGCCTGCCGGGGGAAGATATGGCTTCTTTTAAAAGGTCTTTTAATCAGGTGTATGCGCTCAATACAGATATGCTGCAATTAGGATTCTTGAAATTTCTGAAGGGAGCCACCATGATGGAGATGGTGGAGCAATATCACTACCAGTATATGGATATTGGCCCCTATGAGGTTTTGTCCAATGACTGCCTCACCTATGAGGAAATCCATTGGCTTCATATCTTTGAATCTGTTTTTGAGCTGTATCACAATGCAGGTCGCTGCCGTCATAGCTGTAACTATTTGATAGCCTCTCAGGAGCAGGGTGATGCTTTTGGCTTTTATCGTAAATTAACGAATTTTTGGCAGGCAAAGGGCTATCATCATCAGCCCCATAGTGCCAAGAATCTCTATGGTCTTTTACAGGAATTTATGCGGGAAGCTTATGGCACTCAGCTGGCAGCTAGTGAGCTTTTGGACAATCTCCTGCGTTTTGATGCCTTGGTGGCAGACAATGGCAAAATTCGCCCAGAGCAGCTGCATTGGAATTTAGAAACATATCAAAAGCTAACCGCAGGTTTTTGGCGTAATCAGGGGAATGTTACCGCGGAAAAGTTATTGCCAGGCTTTCAGTTTTCTACCTGGCGGGATATTCGTCGGAATTATCAGCTAGAATATTTCACCTATCCAGTGCAAAATTTGTCTTATGACCATGTAGAAAAGCAGGACACATGGCTGCTTTTTGATTATACCAAGGGAGAGGCAAGTTATCAAAAAATAGATAATTTCAACTAAAACTACATGGGAATAGAAAAATTCCGTGAATCTGCAATATATTCCGTGAATAGACATAAGTGCATTAAAAAAATGTAGTATAATTAGTGTAGATGGAGGCAGATGCTATGGATATTTTTTTCTTGTTATTCATGCTGATTCGCCCTGTATTGTTTGTGGCTTTGTTTTTGACAGCTTTTCGGGACAAGCTAAGATTGCCTCTAGGCTGGTTTGCAGCTGTGTTGGTGCTCATTCAGCTAGGCTTCTTCTTAGGCATAACGGCCAGTTATGACGGGGGAGATCCTGCAATATTGCTGTATCTGAATTCTTTCCTCAATGCGGCAGTGTGTGTGGCTGCTGTACGAGTGCCTTGGGATATGGCTATTAGCTGTGTGATGCTAACAGGGCCCTGGGTTCTCCTGACTCAGAGTGCTAGTTTGCTGATAGGAGCAATGACACCAGAGGGGATGTCTCCTTATCTAGTGAATTTTGTTACTTTGGCAGGATTGTATGCCATGGTAATTTATCCAGCTAGACTGCTAGTCAAGCGAGTTAAACAGTATATTTGGGTTGATAATCAAGATGTGGTCAACCGCAGGTATTTTTTGATGGCTATGACCTTGATGTTAATAGCTGCCATCGGGCTGAGGGATTTTTCTTCAGATAGAAGCTGGCATATGCTGGTAGGGAGAATCTTAATCTTCGGTGCTGTTTTTTATATTTTCTTTTTATGCTTTTCTTTGGTGGAAAAGGCCAAGGCCAATCAGGAATTGCACAATGATTTGAAGGTTTTGGATAATATCCGCAAAGCTCAAAGGGAATATTATCATAAGCTGGTGGAAGACTGTGAAAGCACCCAACGGCTCCAGCATGATATTCGTCATCACGGCTTGGCTATGAAGGCCTATTTGGAGCAGGGGGAATATGAGAAGCTGTCCGAATATCTGAACAAATATCTTTTGCTTTTGGATGAACAGCTAAAGCCGGTGCTACTGTGTGGCAATCAGATTGTAGATGGTATTACAGGTTATTGGCAGCAGCGCTTTCGCAGGGAGGGATTGCCTTATACTGGCAAGATTGCTGTGGATAGGCTTTACATTAGGGATATAGATATGGCTATTGTATTGGGCAATCTATTGGAAAATGCTTTTGAGGCCATGCTGGAGCTTTATCAGAGTGAACTCAATAAGCCTATGGAGCCACTGAAGTTGAAGCTGGTCACTAAAGGAGATATGTTGTTGCTGTCACTGAGCAATCCATGTTTGGACAATGTAGTGAAAACAGAGGCAGGATATCTTTCCCGCAAGCGGAATTTTGATCAGCCAGGTTTGGGCTTACAAAATGTCAAAATAATAGTAGATAATTATCAAGGTTATTTGAAGGTAAATCAAGAAGTGGGCAGTTTTCAGGTACAGCTGATGTTAAAAAATCGCAGCACTCAGTAAAATATGAGGTGTATCTGATTTGCATATATTCTCCCTAGGTGGAGCAAAATTGACATCTAAATCTGTGTTTAGAATTGAAGAGGAGGAATCTATTATGTTTAAGAAAGTTCGTGTATTGCTGGCCGCCACCCTGCTGATGATGGGGACTCAGTCTGTTGCCTTTGCCGATGATTATTATTACGATGATGAAGGCTATACCTATGTGGTAGATGATGAAGGCTATGTGGGGGTAGCTGATGAGGATGGCAATGTTGCTGTTGTAGACCCAGATGGTGATGTTTGGGTTGAGGACGATGACTATTAATCTACGGTATTGTAGGTAGCAAGAAAAGCAGTTTGCTGGCATCATGATACAGTAAACTGCTTTTTTGGTGTACAGGATTAAGAGAAGAAATTTCTTGCAGTTGGTTGGCAATGAGCATAAAATGTTAGTAGAAAATATCTGCTGCTAGGAGGGAGCCCTGTGAAGATTCTTATTTATGATGATAACCAGGAAGAATTGGCTAATCTATCGGCTATTTTGGGCTCTTTGCTGGCAAAACGACATATTCAGGCAGAAATAAAAACTGTCTCAAATCAGCAGGATTTTCATAGCTATTTGGCTGATGAGGAGCCAGATGTGGTTTTTTTGGATATTTATCTTGATGATGAGGCGATGGGAACCTCCTTGGCCAAGGAGCTTAGGCAGACAAAGAGGGATGTTCGTTTGATATTTGTTTCTACCAGCAATAACCATGCTTGGGAAAGCTATGAGGTGGGAGCAGATTATTATTTGTTGAAGCCTGTAACAGAGGCCAGTTTAGGGGCGGCGGTGGATAAGCTGGATATATTTCATCCTATGCACTTGCTTACTGTAGATACTGGACGTAGAGATTTGACCTTGAATATTGACAAAATTATGGCGGTGGAGATACGGGACAAGCTATGTTATATTCATACAGTCAGCGGGATCATAAAGGAATATTGCCCCCTATATACTTTTGATGAGCTGCTGAACCATGAATGTTTTTTGAAGCCCAATCGCAGCGTGATTATCAATATGCATTATGTGGAACAGCTGGAGGAAGATACCTTTGTAATGTCTGATGGCCTTCGAGTATTGGTGCGCAGTAGGGAGCAAAAACAAATGCGGGCCTTGTATTTTGATTGGATGTTCAAAACTATTTAACAAAAAACTCCGAGAGAGGAAGGCTTTTTAGGAAATGCCTTGCTCTCTCGGAGTTTTAATTTTGTATTCTTAGTTAGGACAGCCTGGCCTGTAGTCAAGGCGTGGCTGCTCTAATAGGATATTTATTTGGCAGGATGTGACTTTTCAATGAAATCCGTCAGGCCATCCAGCCAATCCTGAGTATCTACATCAAAGATAGCACCCATATCACTGGCTGCAGCTAGCTGTGGGCGGATTGGCAGCTGGGCGGTAGCCTTGATACCATGCTTGGCAGCTAACTCATTAATCTGACTGTCACCGAAGATATAGTGTTTTTTGTGGCAATCTGGACATTCAAAGTAGGCCATATTTTCCACCAGACCAATTACAGGTGTATCAGTCATACCAGCCATCTTTACAGCCTTTTCTACAATCATAGCTACTAGTTCCTGAGGAGAGGTAACAACAATAATACCATCCACAGGCAGGGACTGGAATACAGTCAAAGGTACATCGCCAGTTCCTGGAGGCATATCTACAAACATATAGTCGACATCACCCCAGCAGACATCGGTCCAAAACTGGGTAACGGTGTTGGCAATAATAGGGCCACGCCATACAACAGGATCAGTTTCATTTGGCAGCAGCAGGTTGACGGACATTACCTTGGTGCCGTTCTTGGCTGTAGCTGGAGTCAGGCCGTTTTCGTTGCCGATAGGCTTGTAACCACCTAGGCCAAACATTCTAGGAATAGATGGGCCAGTAATATCTGCATCCAAAATAGCTGCCTTGTAGCCTTTTTTCTGCATAGCAGAGGCTAGCAGGGAGGTAACCATGGATTTGCCAACGCCGCCTTTGCCGCTGACTACACCAATAACCTTCTTGACATGGGATTCAGGATTGGCCTGAGCCAACAGGCTCTGAGGCTCTGTGCGGTCACCGCACTCCTGTCCGCAGGCTGAACAATCATGGGAACATGCTTCACTCATTTTTAAATCCTCCAATACACAATTTGCCTTACTAAATATCAAAAGCTGATATGCTGATTGACAGATTCTGTGCAAAATTTGCCAGCTTAGAGATTTAGCAAGTCTACCTTTATATTATACCATCTTTTCTCTATAAATGGGATTTTTACTATCTGAATACTAGGGATTAATCAAATTCTGATTTATAGTGCTAGTTGGCAAATCATGTTACTCTTTGCTGAGGCATGGCAAATACCCTTCCCGGCACGCTCGCGCTATATAAATGTGCCTCACGCTGCTAAACTCATTCAATCGCA
>CAKPVW010000069.1 GCA_934196075.1 uncultured Anaerovibrio sp. | reverse complement strand
ATGTATTTTTTGTTATATTACACTTCGTTCATATTATAGAATAAGCGAGAATTAATGTCAATATCTAAAACCATTACTCATGTCCCACTGTCACTCTAAAGATACTAAATCCCCAGAACCGACCTATATTTTCTTTTAATACCTACTATAAAAGTAAGCATTGAAGGAAAAATTTCGTAAAATTTGACTATTTAGCTTTTATTTTTGTTAATTTTATATTATAATTTCTCTTGATAGGTTATTTTGCTTATTCGCTTTTGAGGTCAATAACCCATCTACCATCTAAAATGGAGAGGTGTCCGAGAGGTCGAAGGTGCCTGACTCGAAATCAGGTGTGGTTCATAGCCACCGAGGGTTCGAATCCCTCTCTCTCCGCCATATTATACAAAATATCAACTATCAATATATACCAAGCACCGTACAGTGACTAAATATTCATGGCCAGCACAATTAGTATGTACATGCTATGCATATTTAGTCACTTCGCTATAACCCTGTCATCAGCACAACCTCCCGCCTTCTATAGACATAAGGGACATTGTACACCTCGTCATAAATACAGGGTTTATTGCAGTCGGTGTTTTTTCGTGCTTAAAAATACTTGTGGAGGAATACACTATGCCATCACAAAAGTTATTATATAAGGAAAGGTATGAGAATGTCCTAAATGAAGCCATGAAGTATTCTATGGAATTCGATATGCCGGACGAGGAAATAAATGCCTTTATTTCATATATTGGCAAGGCCAACAAATGCGATAGATTCTATATTTTTGAAGACAGTCTCACAGAAAATATTACCGTTAATACCTATGAATATTGTGCCCCAGGCATACAGCCAGAAAAGGACAACCTGCAAAGAGTGGATAAGGAGGCCTTGAAGGAACATTATGCATTCTTTGCCAAGGGGCAATCTATTGTTGTTCCTAGTGTGGCCGCACTAAAGGACGTCAATCCTGCCCTTTATGAGCTGCTTCATATGCAGGACATTCGCAGTATGATTGCCACACCGCTAATATCCCAAAGGAAATTAATTGGCTGCTTTGGTGTGGATAATCCCAATATAGATGAAAACATTGAGTTAAGAATTTTCTTATCCATGGCCTCCTCCTTTATTGTTTCTCTACTAAGGCGCCGAGATGCTTTTAGAAAAATGAAAAAGGCCGCTGCCATCAAAAGTTATCAACATATTGCCCAAATTTATCTATCCATGCACAGAGTAAATATTCAGGACAGCACCTTTGAAACAATCAAAACCCATGAGATTATAGAAGCCAATAGGCCCTCAACAGCAAATAAGGATTTTCAACAGCAAATCTGGGCTATAGCTGATGCCACCGTTACCGAGGAGCATCTTGAAAATGTCAAAGCCTTTACCAATATCTCCACTCTAGATGAGCGCATGGAGGACAGCATTTTCATTGAACATGAATTTGTGGGCAAAACAGTAGGCTGGTGCCGCCAGCAGTTCATTGCAGTAGATAGAGATGAGCATGGCCATATCCTCCATGCTATCTATACAACTGAGGTCATTAATGATGCCAAAAAACGGGAAAACTATCTCCGCTATCTAGCTCAGACGGATATGCTAACAGGCCTACGCAACCGTGGCAGTGGTGAACAAAAGGTTAAAGAGCTTCTAGCCAAGGGACAGCAAGGGTTATTTGCCTTGATTGACTGCGACCGCTTTAAATCCATCAATGATACCTATGGCCATATGGCCGGAGATCAGGTATTGATTGCTGTGGCAGAAGCCCTTGCTAGGGGAATCCGCAAGGGAGATATCGCCCTGCGGCTAGGCGGGGATGAATTTGCCATCTTTATGAGCAATATAGAGAATAAAGAACAGGCCAAAATCCGCATTCAGCAGGTTTTCGATGAGGTAAATAAAATCCATATTCCTCAGATTTTTGATCATCCGGTTCACATCAGCATGGGAGCAGCCTTCTTCTATCCAGAGTCCCCTATGGAATTTGACCATTTGTATCAACAGGCGGATAAAGCTCTGTACGAAAGTAAACGCACTGTTGGCACCATCGCCACCTTCTATGAGAATATAACTAGGTGAGTGACCGATGTCCCCCACCTAATTTCCGCCAAGTGTCTTGCGGGGGGGGGCAGGTGTGCTATCATAATGTATATATGAATAACGATAAAGACAATAGGCTATAGAACGTATTACGGGGGAATATGCTATGCCCATGCATAAACTTTTATATATAGAAAAATATGAAGCCATTCTCAATGGTGCCATGAAATATTCATTGGAATTTGATACTCCCAATGAGGAAATCATCGGCTTTATGTCCTACATTGGCAAATCTCAAAATTGCGATCGCTTTTATATTTTTGAGGACAGTACCCGTGGTGAATTTACCTCAAATACCTATGAATGGTGTGCACCAGGTGTTACCGCAGAAAAAAACAATCTACAAAAGGTGGACAAAAAAACTCTCAAGACCTGGTATGATTTGTTCGCTCAGGATAAGGCTGTTATCATCGTAGATTTAGAGGATATTCGGGATTCAGAAGCTGACCTCTATGAACTGCTTCATCGGCAAGGCATCCACAGCTTGGTGGTCTATCCTCTCACACTCAAGAATCAAATCATTGGCTTCTTTGGGGTGGATAATCCTGATATAGAAGAATCCACCGAAATAAAGTTCTTTTTGTCCATGGCCTCTTTCTATATAGTTTCCATGCTGCGACGCCGTAATACATTTTTCAAACTGCAAAAGGATGCTGCTATCAAAAGCTATCAGGCCATTGCCCAGATTTATTTATCCATGCATCGGGTAAATATTCAGACTGATACCTTTGAGACCATCAAAACCCATGGTATTATTGAGGGCAAAAGAACCTCCTCCCACAACAATAATTTTCAACAACAGGCCTGGGCCGTCGCTAATGCCACCGTTACAGAGGATTATATCGAAGAGGTAAAGGCCTTTACCAATCTGGCCACTTTGGAGAAACGTCTGGAGGGCAGTATCTTTATCGAGCATGAATTTGTGGGCAAAACAGAGGGCTGGTGCCGTCATCAATTTATCGTAGCAGATAGAGATGCTGAAGGCCACATTCTTCATGTTATTTATACTATAGAGATTATCAATGAGGCCAAAAAGCGGGAAAACCATCTCCGCTATCTGGCTCAGACGGATATGCTAACAGGCTTGAACAATCGAGGCAGTGGTGAACAAAAGGTTAAAGACCTGCTAGCCCAGGGACAGCAGGGATTATTTACCTTGATTGACTGCGACCGCTTCAAATCCATTAATGATACCTACGGCCATATAGCAGGAGATCAGGTGCTGATTGCGGTGGCAGAGGCCATTTCCAAAGGTATTCACAAGGGCGATATTGCCCTGCGGCTAGGTGGGGATGAATTTGCCATCTTTATGAGTAATATCGAGAACAAGGAAAAAGCAAAAAGCCGTATTCAGCAGGTTTTCGATGAGGTAAATAAAATCTATATTCCTCAAATTTTTGACCATCCGGTTCACATCAGTATGGGCGCCACCTTTTTCTACCCAGAATCTCCTATAGAATTTGACCATTTGTATCAGCAGGCGGACAAAGCCTTATACGAAAGCAAACGCACAGAAGGCACCATCGCCACCTTCTACGACGACATAAAATAAGCCATAGAACAGCAAAAACACATTCTACTGCATTTTGTAATGCTTGCAAAAAATATGTACATAAAAAAACTCTTTTTCTCATGCCTGTCAGCAGGGAAAAAGAGTTTTTATTTTATGCTGTTTTGCCTATCATATCCAAGAATAATTTATGAATATGTCTGTCCTTGTCCAGCTCTGGGTGAAAGGCCAAAGCCAGTTGATTCTTGTAACGTGCTGCTACAATATGCCCATCTACCTTGGCCAAGATCTCTGTACCCTCTCCTGCCTCAACTACGTAAGGAGCACGAATAAAGGTCATGGGGATTTTGCCAATTCCTTTAAAGTTTTCATCTCTATGAAAGCTGCCCAGCTGTCTGCCATAGGCATTTCTTTTGACAGCTATCGGCATGGTGGCAAAATGACTAACAGTATCTCCCTCCAGCTTTTCTGCCAAAAGTATCATACCAGCACAGGTAGCCAGCACCGGCAAACCATCTGCAATGCGCTGCTGCAGATTGGCAAACATATTGCTATCTCGCAAGAGCTTTCCCTGTACAGTGCTTTCCCCGCCAGGCAATACCAAACCGTCAAAATCCTCCTGCAAATCCTCGGCCTTTCGCAGCTCTACACATTCTGCCCCCAGCTCACCAAGCACCTTTTCATGCTCAATAAAGGCTCCTTGAACTGCCAGCACACCTATCTTCATAATAAGACCTCCAAATTAGCTGAGTAGAACTTATTTGCCACGCTCTGCCATGAGGATACTAATCTCATCCTCATTGATACCCACCATGGCCTCGCCCAAATCCTCAGACAGACGGGCAATCAAATCTGCATCCTTATAGTTGGTTACAGACTGAACAATAGCCGCAGCCCGCTTTTCTGGGTTGCCGGACTTGAAAATACCAGAGCCTACAAATACACCCTCAGCACCCAACTGCATCATCAAAGCAGCATCAGCTGGAGTTGCTACACCGCCAGCAGCAAAGTTTACTACAGGCAGACGGCGGTTATCATGGACATACTGTACCAAATCATATGGCACCTGCAGTTCCTTGGCAGCCTCAAACAGCTCATCAGTCTGCAAAGAAGCTACCTTGGCAATCTGGCCATTAATCTTCCGCATATGCTGGACAGCCTGTACCACATCACCAGTACCTGGCTCACCCTTGGTACGAATCATAGATGCTCCTTCAGCGATACGGCGGAGAGCCTCCCCCAAATCTCTAGCACCACAAACAAATGGCACCTTGAATTGATGCTTGTCAATATGATATACATTATCAGCAGGAGAGAGAACCTCGCTCTCGTCAATGTAATCTATCTCAATGGCCTCCAAAATTTGCGCCTCTACAAAATGACCAATGCGGCATTTGGCCATAACAGGAATGGAAACAGCCTCCTGAATGCCCTTGATCATCTTGGGATCACTCATACGGGACACGCCACCGGCTGCCCTGATATCGGCTGGAATCCTCTCCAATGCCATAACAGCGCAAGCACCGGCTGCCTCTGCAATTTTAGCCTGCTCTGGGGTGGTAACATCCATAATGACGCCGCCCTTCAGCATCTGAGCCAACTGCTTATTTAATTCATATCTGCTTGCCTGATTTTCACTCATATTTGTACCTGCTTTCTATCTGTTGATTTGTTGATTTTTTATTTATGATTATAAACAGTTTTGGACATAGGCAAAATAACCAATATATGTATTTCTTATAAGGTCAAAAATATAGCCAGTTCCTAATTTCCCAGCCATTTCTCCCTATATAGCTTATCCAATCACCTTGTCCATGATGGTTGCTTGACATAGCTGTGGATTTTGATTAAACTTTTATAAGGAAATTAACTGGAACTTACTATATAAAAGAAAGAGGAGAGTCAAAATGACAGACCGTATTCGTACCCGTTTTGCACCAAGCCCTACTGGCTATATGCATATAGGCAATTTGCGTACTGCACTGTATGCCTATCTTTTCGCCAAAGCCAACAAGGGAGATTTTCTCCTGCGTATTGAGGACACAGACCAGAAGCGTTTTGTAGCTGATGCTGTAGATTTCATCAATCGCACTCTGGCTGCAGCTCATATCGTTCCCAACGAGGGACCAGATATTGGTGGCGACTGCGGCCCGTATATCCAGAGCCAGCGTCTGGATATCTACAAGAAGTACGCTGAGGAGCTTATCGCCAATGGTCATGCCTATCGTTGCTTCTGCACTGATTGCAGTGAACAGCAGCATGAGGCCCAGGAGGCTGGTGAAGCCAAGGCTTTTGGCGGCTACAACAGAGCCTGCCGTGATTTGCCACAGGAAACCATTGACAAATATTTAGCTGAAGGTCGTTCCTATGTTATCCGCCAGAAAATGCCTTTGACTGGGGAAACCACCTTTACTGATGCCGTACATGGTCATATCAGCTTCAAAAATGAGGAGCTGGAGGATCAGGTTATTCTAAAGCAGGATGGTATGCCTACCTATAATTTCGCCAATGTTATTGATGACCATCTGATGCATATTACCCATGTTATTCGTGGTACAGAATTTATTACCTCCACGCCAAAGCATGTGCTGCTGTATCAGTTCTTTGGCTGGGAGCCACCTGCCTTCATTCATCTGCCACCTGTTATGGGCAAGAATGAAGATGGCTCTGTATCCAAGCTGTCCAAGCGCCATGGTGCCACTGGCTTTAGCCAGTTGGTGGATATGGGCTATCTGCCAGAGGCTATTACCAACTATGTAGCACTTCTGGGCTGGAGCCCAAAATCCGAACAGGAAATTTTCACTATGGATGAGCTGATTGAGCGCTTCTCTCTGGATGGCCTTAGCAAATCTCCAGCTGTTTTTGACTATAACAAGCTGGATTGGGTAAACGGTGAGTATTTCAAGGCCATGAGTGATGAGGACTTTGCTGCTGGTGCCAAGAGCTTTGCTGGAAAACTGGCTGAACAGCTTGGTCAGGACAAATGGCAGTATCTGGCTGGCCTGCTTCGCACCCGTGTAAGCCGTTACAATCAGGTACCAGAGCAGATTGGCTTCTTTAGCCAGCTGCCTGATTATGATGTAGAGCTGTTTACCAACAAGCGCAACAAGGTAAATCCAGAAAAAGCTGCTGAGATTCTTCCAATTGTTATGCAGATTCTGGAGAAGGTTCAGGACTGGACTCCTGAGGGTATTGACGCTGTATTGCAGCCAGGTGTGGCTGAATCCGGCATCAAGATGGGTACCTTTATGTGGCCTGCCCGTATTGCCCTTTCTGGTCAGAAGGTTACTCCTGGCGGCGTAACTGAGTTGCTTTATATCCTGGGCCGTGAGGAATCCTTCCGCCGTCTGCAGCTTGGTTTAGAAAAAGTTCAGTAAAAAATCAAACAGTAACACCAATATAGAAATAAATACTATTCGTATAAAGGTAAACGCTAATTCTCACCATAGAGATAGCGTTTACTTTTTTATTTTGCAGGTACCAACTTGGACAATTATGATTTGTAGAGTTATACATACCTGCTTTTTTGAAAGACAGCCTGCGGTCATAACGACTTTTGCTCTGTCGGCTAAATGACCCTGCATGATAATTTATCTTTACGCAGAGATACCGCTTGTCGCTGAGCCAATTCACAGATACCGGAACGATAGAGAGTGACACCGGGCTCACTTTTGCTTCGCAAAAGCAGGAAGCCTCCTGACGCAAAAGTGTTATGCACCTCTGGCTGTTGGCGAA
>CAKPVW010000068.1 GCA_934196075.1 uncultured Anaerovibrio sp. | reverse complement strand
TGGAAGTGGAAGAGTGGCAACATTCGAAGCGGACCAGTACTAATAAGTCGAGGGCTTAATTACAAGTCCTAATGTCTAGGTTGTTTCTGTGAAGTTTTGATTGTACATCAGTACAATTGCATAATCCGGTGATGTTGGCTATGTGGATCCACCTGTTCCCATTCCGAACACAGTAGTTAAGCACATAAACGCTGAAAGTACTTGGCTGGAGACGGCCTGGGAGGATAAGAAGTTGCCGGTTAGCTAGAGACTATCGAGAGGTAGTCTCTTTTGTTATGTGCAAAAGTCTCCAAGCATAATCGAGATACAGCCTGCGGTCATAAGGGCTTTTGCTCTGTCGATTAAATGCGCATAGAGGGGGAGAGAGTATGTTTTTTGCTTTACTTGGTGCTTTCATAGGTATGTGTATCGCACTTGGATTTTTAGCTTTTTTAATCGTTCGTATATGCGTATTTATCTATAGGCTTATCAGAGGATAACTGCGTTTTCGGTATTGCAATATTAATTTTCATGATGTATAATGAAAACACAAAGAGGTAGTTGGTGTTGCTATCGCCAGCTCTCTCGTGATTGATGAAGGAGCCGACCATTGCAAATGATCGGCTCGTAGTTTTGTATCAGAAAGCCCCCACGATTGGTACTCGTGGGGGCTTTCTGTTGCTATTAAGGCATAGAAAAACTGCCAATGCTTTTGGACGAGCTAGATGGCGGTTTTTCATACTTAGCTTTTTCTGTTCGTCGGGGCAACCGTCTATCGGTATTCCTCTTATTTTTATTATATTTTGCATATCTGTTAATGGCAAGTTTATGGGACAAAAAGAGGTAGCGTTTACTTTTTCATTTTACAGAAGCTATTTAGATATTAGGTAAATATTGCTAAAAAACATTATTTGTGATATACTTTAATTGACAAATGATGTGCTGTATGGCAAGCGTAACGGTTGTTGCCTACAGGTAACACAAAGCCCCCACGAGTACCAGTCGTGGGGGCTTTGCTATACCTTATTTTGGAAGCCGTATCAGCTTCAGGTTAGTTGCCAGTTAATTTCTGTCTAGCCATTTGCAGATATAGTGACAGGCTATTCCTGCCATAACAGAGATTAAAAATGATGTGCTATATTCAAACATGCGTAACACCTCCTTCCGGGTGGAAATAGAGGCGGCAACATAAGAATTATATCATAAAACAAGTGTATTTCAAAGTGAATAATATCATAAAAGGGAGTTGTTGTGTATGAGAAGAATATTTATATTATTGTGTTTGCTGATGGTGTGGACAGAGAGTGCTTTTGCGGCGGGGAATTGGGGGGTGCTATGGGACTGGCAGGCCCCGGGGGAGAAGGAGAGCCGGCTGGTACAACGGGAAAAATTGCCTGGAATTGATGTATTATCTCCCAGCTGGTTTATTATTGAGAATGTTAAGGGCAAAATCGAAACCCGTCATGGCAGTGTAAAGTATGTCCGTCAGGCTCACAACAAGGGGTATCAGGTGTGGGCTTTGATTACCAACAATTTTGATCCCCAAATGACCAGCAAGCTGTTGGACAATCCTATGGCTCGGAAAAGGGTAATTGCTCAGATGGAGCAGCTGGCTAAGGATTATGAGCTGGATGGTTTTAATCTGGATTTTGAAAATATCAACCCAGCAGACAAGGACAAGCTGACGGATTTCGTGCAGGAGATTAGCAAGGCCTTGAAGCCTAAGGGACTGATTATTTCCATAGATGTGACCATTCCCAGCAATTCCGGTTATTGGTCCAAATGCTATGACCGAAAGGCCATAGCAGAGGTGGTGGATTACATGATGCTGATGGCCTATGATGAGCACGGGGCTAGTTCCGAGGTTAGCGGCTCCGTGGCTTCCCTGCCTTGGGTGGAGGATGGTATTCAGAAAACCCTGCAGGAGGGCGTGCCGGAGAAAAAGCTGATTTTGGGTATGCCTCTTTATATGCGTACCTGGCAGGAGACAAAGGGGAAGGTTAAGGCCAAAACTCTATCTATGGCTCAGGCGGACAAGGTGATTCGGGAAAAGGGATTGGTTCCTGTGTGGCTGCCCAAGGAGGGACAGTATTATTTTGAATATCAGGAGAAAAATACCCGCTATCGGGTATGGCAGGAAAATCGCCGTTCTCTGGCCTTGAAGGCTTCCTTGGTGAATCGCTACAATCTGGCAGGAGGCGCCTATTGGCGCAGTACCTTGGAGACAGAGGATGTGTGGCCAGCCTTGGCGGAAACCCTGTCCTATGGCAAATAAGATAATTTTTAAATATTTTAGTTGAAGGGACATATGGCCTTTCAAAACCCTCTCAAAAACCATATAATATCCTTGTAATGAATCCGAAATGCTAGCAAAAACAGGATATAATATTATGGAAAACAAATATTTAGACAAAGTTTTACCGTTTCTTCAGAAAATTTCCAAAGAACGGCGAGAAAAATTTTATACCTATTTCCAAAATGCACCTTTGTGGCTGTTGGATTCCTTCCAAGTAGAAAATATGCCCAAGGAAACCACCTTTATCAAGGCTGGGGACCCGGTGGATACCATTTATTTTATTGGTAGCGGCATTATCAAGGGCACAGATTACAGAATCCTAGGGGTATCCTTTGATTTTATGATTTTTACGGATGTATATGCCTATGGGGGCATGGAGGTTATCATGGATTTTGATACCTATCAGACCTCCTTGCAGACTGTTACGGATTGTATCGTCTTGAAGATACCCAAGGGACAGTTTGCTAAATGGATAAAATCTGACATCTGGTCCCTGGGCCATGAGGCAAAGCTGATGGGGCAGTATCTACTAGAGCAGGCTCGCAACAATCGGGTTTTCCTGTTTTTGCAGGGAGCTGATAGATTGATTATGCTGTTGACCATTATGTTTGAACAGCAGGAAGTGGCAGGGGAATTGACTATTGCCAATGATAGGCAAAAGCTGTCAGATTATACTGGCCTTAGCGTCAAAACCATTACCCGCGGGCTGTCCAAAAGCTGGAGTCTCAGGGGATGCTCAGCCGCTCTCGCAGTAAGCTAACTGTAAATCAACAGCAGTATGAGCTAATGAAGGAAAGTCTAGCAGAGATTTTGGAAGCAGAGACATAGGGGAAATAGGGAAATAGGAAAAAGAGCAGGTATTAGATAAGAGGGGGAGCTTATTATGCAGAACTATTCAGGTGAAGAAGGATTACAGTATCATGTACAGATTCGTCCAGGGGATGTAGGCAAATATGTTATTTTGCCGGGAGATCCTAAGCGCAGCGCCAAGATTGCTGCACATTTTGATGATGCCAAGCTGATTGCTGATAACAGAGAGTATGTTACCTACACCGGTTATCTTGATGGGGAAAAGGTTAGTGTAACTTCCACAGGTATTGGCGGTCCATCTGCTTCCATTGCTATGGAGGAGCTGGTAAAATGCGGTGCAGATACCTTCCTGCGGGTAGGTACCTGTGGCGGTATTGATTTGGATGTAAAGGGTGGGGATATTGTAGTTGCAACTGGCGCTATTCGCATGGAGGGCACCAGCAAGGAATATGCCCCTATTGAGTTCCCTGCTGTGGCAGATTTGGATGTTACCAATGCTTTGGTAAAAGCCTGTAAGACCTTGGGCATGAACTACCATGCTGGTGTGGTACAGTGCAAGGATGCTTTTTATGGTCAGCATGATCCTGAGATTATGCCAGTAAGCTATGAGCTTTTGAACAAATGGGAAGCTTGGAAGCGTTTGGGCACCAAGGCTTCTGAAATGGAATCTGCAGCTTTATTTATTGTAGCCAGCCATTTGAAGGTACGCTGCGGCTCTGATTTCCTGGTAGTAGGCAATCAGGAGCGGAATGCTCTGGGCATGGAGAATCCTATTGTCCATGACACAGAGGCGGCTATCAAGGTGGCTGTTGAGGCTATTCGTACCTTGATTAAAGAAGATAAGAATAAATAAGGGCAGCGGAGGACAAGGTGATGCAGTTAGCATTTAATTTATTAGGCATTTTGGTAGTCTTTGGCATCTGCTGGCTTCTTTCCTGGCAGCGGAAGTCCATTAACTGGAAGCTTATTGGCAAGGCCTTTGTTATTCAGCTGTTGTTGGCTGTGTTTATTGTAAAGGTTCCTTTGGGACAGCAGGTTATTTCCATTCTTTCTGATGGCGTTACTGCCGTGGTAAACTGCGGTAAGGATGGTGTATCCTTTGTCTTTGGTGATTTGGCAGATACATCCAAGATGTTTGTCTTTGCGGTAGCATCACTGGGAAATATTATTTTCGTATCTGCTTTGGTAGAGTTCCTTTACTATATTGGGGCTTTGGGCTTTATCGTTACCCATTTGGGCCGGTTGGTTAAGAAGCTGGTAGGTTCCACAGAGGTAGAGAGCTTTGTGGCCACTGCCAATATGTTCCTGGGCCAAACCAGCAGCCCTGTATTGATTAGCAAATACATTGGCCGCATGACGGAAAGTGAGATTTTTGTTATCCTGGTAGCTGGTATGGGCAGTATGGATGTATCCATTCTCACCGCCTATGTATCCATGGGTATTCCAATGGATTATCTTCTGATGGCCAGCATGCTGGTACCAGTAGGCAGTATTCTCATTGCCAAGATGATTCTGCCTGAGATGGAAACCTGTAACAGCGTGGATAATCTGAAAATTGATAACAAGGGTGGAAATACCAATGCCATTGAAGCTATTATGAATGGTGCCGGTGTAGGTCTGCAGGTGGTTCTGGGTATCTGTGTGGCTCTGATTGCGGTTATCGGCATGGTGGCTTTGGTAAATATGATTCTGGGCTTTGCCGGACTTAGCCTGGAAATGATTTTTGGTTATGTATTCTGTCCATTTGGTTATCTCATGGGCTTTGATACTGTAACTGCTATGCAGGAAGGTACTTTGCTGGGCCAGAAGCTAGCTCTTAACGAGTTCGTAGCCTTTGGTACACTGGGAGCATATATCAGCACATTGGATTCCAGAACTGCTATGATGTGTGCCATTTCTCTGGCAGGCTTTGCCAATGTTAGCAGTATGGGCATCTGCATCGGTGGTATTGGTGCATTGTGTCCTGAGAAAAAGGGTGTGCTTTCCCGGATTGTAGTGCGTGCTATGCTGGGCGGTATGCTGTTAAGCATTCTCAGTGCGATGCTTTGCGGCTTAGTGGCTCTTTTCTAGATATACCATGTCTATTATGACGATATATGGAAAGCGGGGTTGAAAAATGAGTGTGAAAAAATATAAGCGGATTTTTACCATTGTAATTGATTCACTAGGGGCTGGCGCTATGCCGGATGCCGCTGAATATGGTGATGCAGGAACTGATACCCTGGGCCATATTTCCGAAAGTGTGGATAGCTTTGTCATTCCCAATTTGCAGAAGCTGGGCATGGCCAATCTCCATCCCCTGAAGCAGGTAGAGGCAGTGGAAAAGCCTTTGGCTCATTATGGCAAATTGCGGGAGGCCAGCACAGGCAAGGACACTATGACAGGTCATTGGGAAATGATGGGTTTGCATATTACCAAGCCTTTCAAGACCTTTACTGATAGCGGTTTTCCACCAGAGCTGATTGCGGAGCTGGAAAAGCGTACTGGGCACAAGGTTATTGGCAACAAGGCGGCCAGTGGTACGGCTATTTTGGATGAGCTGGCAGAGGAAGAAATTGCCACAGGTCATATGATTGTATATACTTCGGCAGACTCTGTGCTGCAGATTTGTGGTAATGAGGAAACCTTTGGTTTGGAGGAGCTTTATCGCTGCTGTGAAATTGCCAGGGAAATTACCATGAAGGATGAGTGGAAGGTAGGCCGTATTATTGCTCGTCCGTATGTGGGCAAGAAAAAGGGCGAGTTCAAGCGTACCAGCAACCGTCATGACTATGCCTTGAAGCCTTATGGCAGAACAGCTCTTAATGCCTTGAAGGACAAAGGTTACGATGTGATTTCCGTGGGCAAGATTGCGGATATTTTTGATGGTGAGGGCATTACTGAGGCTAACAAGTCTAAAAGCTCTGTGCATGGCATGGAGCAGACTGTTGAAATTGCCCAGAGAGATTTCACAGGTTTGTGTTTTGTCAATCTGGTGGATTTTGATGCTCTGTGGGGCCATCGGAGAAATCCAGAGGGTTATGCTCAGGAACTGGAAAAATTCGATGTGAAGCTGGGAGAATTACTGCCATTATTGCGAGAGGATGATTTGCTGATTATTACGGCAGATCACGGCAATGATCCAACCCACACCGGTACGGACCATACTAGAGAAAAGGTGCCATTTATTGCCTATTCTCCATCCATGAAGGAAAATGGCCAGCTGCCAGAAAGCGATACCTTTGCGGTTATTGGTGCAACCATTGCGGATAATTTTGAGGTGGATATGCCTGCGGGCACCATTGGTTATTCTGTTTTAGATAAATTGGTTTAAGGAGAAGTGTTTATGGATAAAAAGGAAGTTTTAAGCAAGGTAGATCATACACTGCTGGCTCAGGTGGCTACCTGGGAAGATATTAAGCAGATTCTGGATGATGCCATGAAATATGAGGTTGCCTCTGCCTGTATTCCTGCTGCTTATGTAAAGCAGGCGGCAGAATATGTTCAGGGCAAGCTGCCTATCTGTACCGTTATTGGCTTCCCTAATGGCTATAGCACTATGGCAACCAAGGTTTTTGAGGCTGGGGATGCTGTGGCTAATGGGGCTGATGAGGTTGATATGGTTATCAATATTGGCTTCCTGAAGGATGGCCGTTATGATGAGGTGGAGGAGGAAATCCGTCAGATTCATCAGGCCTGTAAGGGCAAGCTGTTGAAGGTTATTATTGAAACCTGCCTTTTGACTGAGGCAGAAAAAATCAAGGCCTGTGAGCTGGTAACCAAGGCTGGGGCGGAGTATATCAAAACCTCTACTGGCTTCTCTACTGCTGGTGCTACCTTTGAGGATGTAAAGCTGATGCGGGAGCATGTAGGCAAGGATGTGCAGGTAAAGGCTGCTGGTGGTATTTCCTCCTTTGCAGATGCAGAGAAGTTTATTGAGCTGGGAGCTGACCGTCTGGGTACCAGCCGTCTGGTGAAGATTATGAAAAGCGAGGGCTGATTATGACTAATGGAGAGTTGATTGCAGAGGCAAAAAAGGCAAGACTTCATGCTTATACTCCTTATTCTCATTTTCAGGTAGGGGCGGCTTTGGAAACCAAGGCTGGCAAAATCTATCATGGGTGTAATATTGAAAATGCTGCCTATGGCCCAACTAACTGTGCTGAGAGAACAGCATTCTTCAAGGCTGTTTATGAAGGAGAAAGAGAATTTACCCGAATCGCCATTGTCGGCGGGCCAGAGGGACAGGAGGCTAATGCTACCTGTGCTCCTTGTGGTGTATGCCGTCAGGTAATGCGGGAATTCTGCACTCCAGATAGCTTTGAGATTATTCTGGATGATGGTCAGGGGGGAGAGCTGGTTTATACATTGGAGCAGCTTTTGCCAGAAAGCTTTGGGCCAGAGAATTTGGGAAAATAAAATCAGATATGGGTACTGCCTCTCAATTTTGGGAGGCAGTATTTTGGTGGCAAAATTTTGGCAGTCATATTATTGTACCAATTGATTGTTATATTGATAGGCTGGCAGATAAGCATATCAAAAAATATTTTGTCCGCCTGTTATATGAGATTTATAGGGATTTTTCATATTTGCTGCCTAGAGAGCAGTTTGAGAAAATCGTGAATTTTGTGCGTAATTTCTGATTTGTAGAGGTTATAGATTGTTCACAATACTGTTTACTGAGGCATGGCAAATACCCT
Organism: uncultured Anaerovibrio sp.; assembly: GCA_934196075.1. Lineage (GTDB taxonomy): Bacteria > Bacillota > Negativicutes > Selenomonadales > Selenomonadaceae > Anaerovibrio. The sequence goes on along the minus strand of CAKPVW010000068.1, from coordinate 233 downwards.
TCCCGGCACGCTCGCGCTATATAAATGTGCCTCACGCTGCTAAACTCATTCAACCGCATAAAAAGATTCACTAAGTTCATCTTTTTATGGTTTGAATTCGTTAAGAAGCGAGGCGCATTAATATGCCATGGAAGGGTACATGCCATGCCTCTCAGTTAGTGTATTCACAGCAATTTCTCGCCTTGACACAATTTGAAGATTTTGCGAATTGGCTGGAATAGAACAGCAGATGG
>CAKPVW010000067.1 GCA_934196075.1 uncultured Anaerovibrio sp. | reverse complement strand
ATGAGTTTAGCAGCGTGAGGCACATTTACATAGCGCGAGCGTGCCGGGAAGGGTATTTGCCATGCCTCAGTAAATAGCATTATGAATAATCTGTCAGCTCTACAAATCAGAATTTGCAAAAATATTATTGACAACCAGTCACAGCTATGCTATTCTAAATCCATCAGTTGCGTGCACGTGAACACGCAACACAAAAACCTACTGGGGTGTAGGTGCAAATTGTGTATCAAATAAAAGGAGAGTTCATCATGTCTATTACCAACATTCCAAATGTAAAATGCGGTATTATTTCTGTAAGCCGTGACTGCTTTATTATTTCCCTTTCTGAAAACCGTCGCAAGGCCATTGTCGAAAGCTACAGCAAAAAATATGGTGATTTGTACGAAGTAAAAAAGACCATTGAAAACGAATGCGACATGCTGGAGGCTGTAAAAGAAGCCAAGGACGCTGGCTGCAACGCTCTAGTCGTATTCTTGGGAAACTTTGGCCCAGAAACTCCAGAAACTTTGGTGGCTAAAGAATTTGACGGCCCTGTTATGTATGTAGCCGCCGCTGAGGAAACCGGCAAAAACCTGATTAACGGCCGTGGCGATGCTTATTGTGGCGTGTTGAACTGCTCCTACAATCTAGGCCTTAGACATCTCAAGGCATTTATTCCAGAATATCCTGTTGGCACCGCTGACGAAATTGCCGACATGATTGCTGAATTCCAGCCGGTAGCACGTACTTTGCTGGGTCTGCAGGGCCTCAAAATCATCACCTTTGGCCCTCGTCCACAGGATTTCTTCGCCTGCAATGCTCCTATTGCACCTCTCTATGACATTGGAGTAGAAATTGAGGAAAACTCCGAGCTGGATTTACTGGTTTCCTACAAAGAACATCAGGATGATCCACGTATCAAAGATATTGTAGAGGACATGGCCAAGGAGCTGGGCACTGAGGGCAACCCTTACCCAGATTTATTGCCACGTATGGCTCAGTATGAACTGACTCTCCTAGATTGGATGGAAGCTCACAAGGGCGCCCGCAAATATGTAGCCTTTGCCAACAAGTGCTGGCCAGCCTTCCCAAGCCAGTTCGGCTTTGAGCCTTGCTATGTAAATAGCCGTCTCGTTTCCAGAGGCATTCCTGTTGCCTGTGAGGTGGATATCTATGGTGCGCTTTCTGAGTACATGGGCATCTGCATTTCTGGCGATACTGTTACCCTGCTGGATATCAACAATTCTGTACCAAAGGATATGTTTGAAAAGCATATCAAGGGTATCAAAAACTACACCGTTGAAGATACCTTCATGGGCTTCCACTGTGGCAACACTCCTCTGTGCAAGCTGAAGAAGGGCGGCGTAAAGTATCAGCTGATTCAGAACCGTCTGCTGGAAAATGGCGGCACTCCTGATATTACCCGTGGCACTCTGGAAGGTGATATTGATGCAGGCGACATTACCTTCTATCGCTTGCAGAGCACTGCCGATGGCAAGCTTCGTGCTTATATTGCTGAGGGCGAGGTACTGCCTGTTGCTACTGGTTCCTTTGGTGGCATTGGCGTATTCGCTATCCCAGAGATGGGTCGTTTCTACCGCCATGTATTGATTGAGAAGCGCTATCCACATCATGGTGCTGTAGCCTTTGGTCACTATGGCAAGGTAATCTTTGATGTTCTCCGCCAGTTAGGCGTAGAGGATATTGCCTTTAACCAGCCAAAGGGTATGCTTTATGCTTCTGAAAGCCCTTTTGTTGATTAAATAAATCTTCCCCCGTTATAACCCTTGCGTTATAACTACTATTTTTCCCTTATACCCTTATACTGTAAACTAAGAGAACGGCTCCCCCAGAGTCGTTCTTTTAGTTTGCAAAAACTGAACTTAGGCACCAAAAAAGAGCTGTTCCCTAAGGAACAGCCCCAAATTCTACACCAGTGCAGAGCGATATTTATTTTCACCTCGGGATTCGACTCTATCCAATACTTCACACATATCCAATCCCTCCATTTCATCTAAATCTGTAGAATATACTTCCATATAGCGCTTATCATTTGTCAATACTGACATAAGCTTCAGCAATCCGTCTGCATGACGAATTAGTTGAGGGACACCGGACACTTCGTTAATAAAACAGTTCAATAGCATGAGGGACAGTTTCGATTTTCAAGGGCAGTTGGGGGCCGATTTCGCCATCCAAATCGCTAACCAGCTCTGTGTCACAGCTTACCTCATAGGTGGAAGCCTGACGGTAAATAACCTCCTTGCGGCCTGTTACATCCTTGCCAGCCAAAAGCTCCGCCGTAATGGTCATCAGCTCCGCAATATTGCACTGCTTCATCAAAAGCAAATCCAGCTTGCCATCCTGCACACTGGCCTGAGTCGCAGCATTTTTGAAGCTGGCTACCACACTGCTATTTACAATCAAAAACAGGAATGCCTTTTCGTGAATTTCCTCCCCATCTGCCTTGATAACCATGTCCAATGCCTTGAACTGGGGCAGGGTTTTCAGCCCCTGCACATAATAAGCCAGCTTGCCAAAGGTATTTTTCAAACGGGTATCAACCTCGTGGGCAATGGAAGTAACCATACCGGCACTTACCACATTGATGAAATATTCCTCCCCTACCTTGCCCAAATCCACAGGCATGGTTTTGCCCTGGGCAATTCTATCAAAATAATCCTCTGTATCTAATCGCAGATAAGTAGCAAAATCATTGGAAGTGCCACTGCCAATAATGCCCACTGGCAGCTGCAGCTGCTCCTTCATAACCAGATTGACAATCTCGTGAACGGTGCCATCTCCTCCAGCAGCAATAATCCCCTCTGGATTAGCCTCCCGAATAAACTCCGCTAGTTTTTCATTCTCCGGGGTAGTACGATATGGAATCACCATACAGCCTCTGGACTGCAGCTTTTCAATAATACTATCCAGATTGCTTTTGAATTTGGCCTTGCCAGATACAGGATTGTACACCAGCACTATTTTTTTCATCATACTGTCTCATCCCCTTTTTATCAATCATTTTCCACAGTTTTGAACACACCGATTTTTCGCAGGAATCTGATACTATAGCTGCCAATCATAGGAATACGGGCAATATCCTCCTCCAGCATACCGCCAATCATCAGCAGTACCACCAAATATACCAAACAGCCTACTGGCACAGAGCCAAAGGTGGAAAGCACATTGCTGCCTAGCTGAGCCATAGTCCAATTGTAGAAGAAATACACAGAAACCGCCATAATGGCTGCTGCAAACATGGTTTTCAAGAGCTGTAAAACCTCAATACGGTAGCCAATATAACGATGGATAAAATACATATTGATAATGGCTGCCACACCCATATCAGCAGCGGTAGCCCAAGCTGCACCCATAATACCCAGGGATGGAATGGCTGTCAGACTCCAGTTCAGGACCACCTTGAAGCCGGCAGCAATAATCATATTTATCATTGGTATGGATGGGTGTCCAAGTCCCTGCAGTACAGCAGTCGATACCTGATGCAGTCCCAGCAGCACAATGCTAAAGGATGATACCAGCACCGCAGGGCCAGCTCCCGGAGCATTATAAATCAGAGTCGAAATTGGCGTGGCCAGCACAAAAACGATGACAAAGGCTGGAAAGCAGACAAAATTGGATATACGTACCCCAGAGGCAGTCTGACTGAAAACCAGTTTCTTGTCTCCCAAGGCTCTGGCCTTGGAAATAGCCGGCACCAGACTTACCGCCAAGGAGGCTGTCAAAATAGTGGCCAGATTAACCAGAGGCACCGCCATACCTGTCAAATATCCGAATAACTCAGTGGCTTCGTTGACGCTATAGCCTGCTACCTCCAGACGCTGAGGCACAATGGCCAAGTCCAGATTTGATACCACTGGCAGCATAATGCTGGCGGCGGAAACCGGCAGAGACAGAGCGAAAATTCGCTTGATAATCTTCCAGGTCGATGATTGCTCCGTATCAGATAAAGGCTTGATATTCGTGCCATATTCTGCCTTGATATCCTTTTCCAGCTTCCAGTGGAAATATACCAATACCAATAAGCCTGCTACCGCACCAGCAAAGGCGCCTAGGCTGGCACCTGCCGCAGCAAAGTCCAACCCCCAGGGCAGGAACAGACTGGCAAAGAGAATCATGGTAATAACTCTAAAAATCTGCTCGGCAATCTGAGACACCGCCGTTGGAGTCATGCGCTGCCAGCCCTGCAAATAGCCTCTAGAGCTAGCCAGCAAAGTTACAAAGAAAATAGCCGGTGCCAAGGCCACTACAGACCAATAGGCACGAGGATCCCGGATAAAATGCCAATCAATGAGCCATTGAGCGCCAAAATAGGTTAGAGCCGTAAATATAAGGCCTGTTACAAACATCAGGGACATAGAGATTTTGAAAATCCGCTTGGCCCCGAAAATATCCTTCAGCGCTACCCTTTCGGCAGTGATAATGGAAATAGCCACTGGTACACCAGCAGTAGATACACTAAGGGCAAAAAAATAGATGGGAAAGGCCATCTGATAAAGACCTATACCCTCGCCTCCCAGAATTCTGGACACAAAAATCCAATTCAGAGAGCCAATAACCTTGACTACTACCCCAGCTACCGTAAGTATCAATGTACCCTTTAAAAAGGATTCTGCTTTGCTGGATTTATTCTGTTCATTCTTATCGTTCATTAGAAGCTCCACCGCCTTTTCGGCCCAATCTGTAATACACCCAATCCTCTATGCATCGGACACCTGATAATTTGCAAATCACGCCTAATCTAGCTATAATTGTTTATGAGGGGTGTAAATTTACACACCACTCCAAATTACATCATAACAGCAAAATTATACCACCTAATGGGAAACTCTGCAACCTTGGCAGAGCCTGAAAGGAGTTCCTGATACATGAGCGTAAACCTTATTGATTTTGATATGTCCATAGGGCGCAGCAAGCCCCGCACCTTCAAAGGAATGCCCAACCAAAGCAGTCAATGCCCATTTTGTCACCGAGAATCTCTCACAGGGATTATGGCCCAAGAGGGCAATATGATTCTGCTGAAAAATAAATACAATGTCATGGTGCCATCCCATCAATTGGTGCTGATTGAAACGGATCAATGTCACAGTGATATACCAGAATATTCTCAGGAGCATATGCATCAGCTGATGCGTTTTGCTCTGCGCCATTGGCTTACCATGGTAAATTCTGAAATCTATCAGGCGGTGGTGCTTTTCAAAAACTTTGGGCCTCTTTCCGGCGGTACCATTCGCCACCCTCATATGCAGATTATCGGTTTTCCAGAGGTCAATCCTGAACTTATGTATGATCCAGCCGAATTTGAAGGGGTGCCTGTTCTGCAGCACAATGGGGTGGATGTAAATATTGCTACCCAGCCTCGGGTGGGCTTTACGGAAATCAACATTCGCCTGCTGCCAGAGGCCTATTCTGACAAGGTTTCCTTTGGCAAGGACAAGGAACAGACTCCCGCCCCTCTGCCGCTGGTAAAATCAATTTATACCTTTGCTGACTTTGTGCAGGGTGCTGTGGCCTATCTCAAGGAAATTCATCAGCGGGATAGCTTTAGCTACAATATTTTCTTCTATATCTATCAAGGAAGGGTTCATGTAAGGCTCATGCCCCGCTACCCAACCTCTCCTATATATATTGGCTACAATATCCATCTCAGCCCTACCAATCGGGAACAAACCGCCCAGCAGCTGCGGGAAAGACTTTTGCCCCTTACCCAAAGTTAATTTCATATTTTGACCATATAAAAACGGAAGCCTCACGACTTCCGTTTTTTGTATAAGTAAATGTTTTGCCTCACCGCATCTATAGGTAACAATTATCGCCGTATTCGCCACACGTTAAATCAATCCACGAATGAAAATAAAGAACAACAATACTGGCAATACATACTGCAAATAAGGCCTCATCCAACGACCGACCTTTAGTCCCTCACCGGTATTGGCTTCCTTGAGGTAATTGTCAAAGCCCCAGCCCCAGCGGGTAGTACAGAAAAGCAGATAAACCAAAGCTCCGGCCGGCAGCAGTATATTGCTGACCAGGAAATCCTCGCTGTCCAGCACCCCTCTAGCTCCGATAATGGTCATATCACTCCAGATATTAAAACCAAATACACAAGGCATACTGCCGAACAGAATCAAAATTCCCCCTAGAATAACTGCCTTGCCCCGCTTCCAGCCAAAGGTGTCAATAAACAGGGCAATAATATTTTCAAAAACAGCCAATACTGTAGACAGGCTGGCAAAGGTCATAAACAGGAAAAACAAAGCGCCCCAAATCTGTCCTCCAGCCATATTGACAAATACATTGGGCAGAGTAACAAAAATCAGAGATGGGCCAGCATCTGGCTGCAAACCAAAGGAAAAGCAGGCAGGGAAAATAATAACACCAGCCATAATAGCCACGAAGGTATCAAGAGCACAAATCCGGGCTGCTTCACCAGCCAAGGCTCTATCCTTGGACATATAGCTGCCAAAAATCTCCATGGCGGCAATACCCAAAGACAGGGTAAAGAAGGCCTGATTCATGGCGGCAGTTAGTACATTGCCCAAGCCAACCTTTTCCACAGCCTCCCAATTAGGCATCAGGAAAAATTTCATACCTTCAGCCGCCTTATCCAGTGTCAGAGAATGAATGGCCAAAACTACAATCAGTACCAGCAAGGCTCCCATCATAATCTTGGTTACCCGCTCTAGACCTTTTTGCAGGCCGAAGCTACAGATAAAAAAGCCGAAAATTACAGTTAGAACTGTCCAAAAGCCCATATATACATGGTCTGCCAGCAAATTGCCAAAAACATTGCCTACACCTTCTACAGACATACCACTGGCAAATTCTCCAGTGAGAAATTTGCAGAAATAGGCCGTCATCCAGCCGGACACCGTAGTATAATACAACATCAAGGTAACACAGCCCAGCAAGGCCGCCCAGCCATGCAAGGTCCACAGACCATTGTCAGGCTTCAGGGTTCTATAGGCACTAACCGCACTTTTGCGGCTGCCTCTGCCTACCGCCAACTCCATGGTCAGCACCGGCAGTCCCATAACCACCAAAAACAACAAATAAAATAAGACGAAGAAACCACCGCCGTTTTCCCCTGTGACAAATGGAAAACGCCATACATTGCCAATACCAATAGCACATCCTGCACTAACCAGAATAAATCCCAGCCGTGAGTTAAAAGATTCCCGTGCCATGTCCAATCCCCCTACCTTCAAGATTTACCACACGCTAACGGGTGCTAAGGCTCCCTCCTCTTAGGAGGGAGTTAAGCACCCATAAAGCTCTGGATTTATTCGACTAAATTCAGTGGGAGTCTGAAACTCCCACTGAATAAGTCTCATTTTACAAGTTTACAGGAAAACATTTTAACACAGAATAATGTGATTATGCAATAGAAACAAAATAGGCAACAGTTGCTAAGCCTGTTGCCTACGATATTTTTCTTTATTTAATTGGATTTACGAGTCAGGGTGCGGATAACCTTGCTGCCTGCATTACGAATCTTGCGAACCGGAGCCATACGTGTTTGGTATTTTGGCTTCATATCCTTTACTTCTCCAAAATCACCACGACGAAGCAAGGTTGTCTTGGTTTTTTCCGGCTTGAAATAACGGCGGAAGCTGTTAAACAAGAGCTCTGGTGCCGCAGTCTGCTGGCACAGGAAGGTATCTGCAGAAACATATCTCAGCTCAGGGAAGGCATGGAATGTCATATGCCCCTCTGGAAATACCACCATGACAGCAATATGGCCGTCTGGCATCTCCTGATTCATGGTGTTCAGTATTTCAAGCTTGGTCTCCTGCAGCAGCTCATTCACCTTGGACATAAGCTCCTGGGCACTGCCAAAACAGGAGGCCTTACATTTGTACATATCTATGGTGAGATGACGGGCTAAAATTTTCAAATTGTCCACCTCTTCTTTTATAGTGTCTTTTTATTGTACTATATTTTCCCCTTTTCGTAAAGTCCTCCCACCACTCCTGCCAGATAAATATATTTGTTTTCCTCTACCTGATAGCTTACTAATTCTGATTTGCAGGGCTGATTGGCAAATCATGTTACTCTTTACTGAGGCATGGCAAATACCCTTCCCGGCACGCTCGCGCTATGTAAATGTGCCTCACGCTGCTAAACTCATTCAATCGCAAAAAAGATTCACGAAGTTCATCTTTTTATGGCTTGAATTCGTTAAGAAGCGAGGCGCATTAACATACCGTGGAAGGG
>CAKPVW010000066.1 GCA_934196075.1 uncultured Anaerovibrio sp. | reverse complement strand
GGCGACCCGAAGGGGACTTGAACCCCTGACCTCCGCCGTGACAGGGCGGCATTCTAACCAACTAAACTACCGGGCCAATGTTAACGCAGGAAAAACCTGCGGAGTTTTATGGTGGGCGCTAACGGGATCGAACCGCTGACATTCTGCTTGTAAGGCAGACGCTCTCCCAGCTGAGCTAAGCGCCCATTCACCATGCGAACCACAACTCGCACTCACAAGCAATGATTATATAGGAAACATGCTTGTTTGTCAATATTTTTTCACTAAAAAATATCCTGCAGCGAGGAAGTCATATAATGCTGCACCGTCATCAGCCACCTGAACAGGGGCAGGCCTGGCGCCTTCATGAAAAAAATCGCTACACTGCAGGATATTCTAAGCAAAAATTACATCAGCTTTTTCAAATCATCAGCTGCAGAATTTACCTTGCCAAGATTGTCAGTAATCTGTCTAGTGCTCTGAGCCTGCTGCTGACCAATAGCCTCAATAGTGCTGACAGACTGGGCAATATCATTTACGGCCTTGTTCATATCATTCAAGGTCTTTTTAATGCTCTCCGTAGCCGCCCTAGACTGCTCTGCCAGCTTGCGAACCTCCTCTGCTACTACAGCAAACCCTCTGCCCTGCTCACCAGCTCTAGCTGCCTCAATAGAAGCATTCAGACTCAAAAGATTGGTTTCCTCAGCAATATCTGTAATCAGACTAATAGCCTTGAGAGTCTCTGTATTCTTCTCCTTCAACAGCTTGGACTGCTCCACATAAGATTTTCCGGCAGTAGTGAAATCGTCTGCCATCTGAGCAAAGCTTTCCAATTCCTTATATAATTCCTTGACGGAGGAAGCAATTTCATTAACCAAAAATTTCTGATCATCTGTTGACATTTAATAAAATCCCCTTTCTACACCAATACTATATTTCTCTTTTCTTCTATTCGCCATTTATAGCCAAAATCCTTTTTTCCTATAAAAAAAAGCGGACACAAAATAAAATTGCTGCATCCGCTTACTATTGACTGCCTTTCCAGATTAAAACTTTACAACCATCAATGTGCCCTCGCCTACAATGCTATCCACCTCTAGCTTGGCATTATGCAGCTTGGCGGCATGCTTCACAATAGAAAGCCCCAATCCAGTGCCCCCCACCTCTTTGGAGTGGCTTTTATCTACCCGATAAAATCTCTCAAAAATCCGCTTTCTATCCTTTTTCGGAATACCAATACCAGTATCTCGTACCGAAACCCTAGGATGCCCAGCAATTTTTGCCACCTGAATCACCACACTGCCGCCCTGAACATTGTACTTGATGGCATTTTCGCAGATATTGTAAATCATGCTATTGATTAGTTGGGGAATCCCTTCCATAACCACCTGCTCCCCAATCAGCTCAAGAGAAACCTGACGCTCCTCTGCCAAAGGCGCCAGATTATGCACTACCCCTTCTGCCACGCTATAGAGATTTACAGGAGAACGAGTGGTATTTTCCTGCCCCTCATCCAATCTAGACAAGACAATAATATCCTGCACCAAATGAATCATGCGCTGAGCCTCACTATATATCTTGTCAGCAAAATATCCCGTATCCTGCTCCATCACCATGCCATTCTTCATCAGCTCCGCATATCCGGAAATGGCATGTAGAGGAGTCTTTAGCTCATGGGAAACATTAGCGGTAAATTCCCGCCGCATGGCTTCGCTTTCCTCCTGATTGGCCTTCTTGGTTTCCTTGGCAGATATCACCATGGAAAACCCTATCACCAAAAGCAGGATAATACCTATGGGCAGTCCCATATCCCAGACAACCTTCAACACCGTATGCTGGGGCATGCTTAGCCGAAGGATAGAGCCATCCTGTAGCTTCTGCGCCGAATAGAGCATGCGGGTCAACATTGTGCCGGAATACCTTTGAGATTCCCCGTAGCCTCGCTGCATAGCAATTTTAACCTCCTCTCGAGCCAGGTGATTTTCCAACTCCCGAGAGGATTTGTCACTATCATAAAGAACCTGTCCATTGGCTGCTATCCAAGTAATACGATAATCACCCTTGGGCAGACTTTCCAAATACCTCAGCTGTTGACTATTCACAGCCAGAGATGCCATTTCTGTTTCTGTTCGCAACTGCTGTCTTTGGACATTGGCAAAATAAGTGTACATAGTGCCTACAATCAAGGCTAGGGCAATAACAAAAGCCGTCAAAGCTGTAATAACTATGCTGCTCTTGTGGTTAAGCATGAGGAACCTCCAACCTATAGCCTACACTGCGCACTGTATGAATAGCCTTGCCCCATTCTCCCAAATGAGTGCGAAGACTGCTGATATGCACATCCACGGTACGACTTTCACCCATATAATCCGTGTCCCAAACGCTGCTCAACAGCCTGTCACGGCTAAATACCATACCTGGATTTTCCATAAACAAGCGCAAAAGCTCAAACTCCTTCAGGGGCAGCTCCAACCTTTGACCATCCACCACCAGCAAATGCTGCTCAGGATCCATAGACACTCCGCCAAAGGAAAGGAGCTTGGGGGCAGGCTCCGACTGACTGCGACGCAATACTGCCTTGATGCGGGATATCATTTCCATCATGCCAAAAGGCTTGGCCAGATAGTCATCTGCACCAGAATCCAACCCCATTACCTTGTCATATTCTGTCCCCTTGGCGGTAGCCATAATCACAGGAATATCTGCTGTGGCAGCATTCCCCCTCAACTTTTTCAAGATTGACATGCCATCCTCACCAGGCAGCATAACATCCAGCATAACCAGCTGTGGCTTTTCCTTGGCCAAGGCCCGCCAAAAAGACTCCGCCTCCGAGAAGCCCTGCCCAGCAAACCCCGAAGCCTTCAAGGTATATAGCATCAATTCCCTGATACTATCATCATCCTCAACACAGTAAATCAACAGCCTAACCCCTCTCTAAATATTTTGTTGCCCTAGTTATACAACAAAATATGAAATTTTGCAATATATATGCTTTAGCGCTTATTAATATAATACTCCTGAGCATTAATAAGGGTATCTCCTGGCTGTACCGGAGGCATATAATATTCTCCATCAGCATCAATATTTCTAGCCTTGGTATTATCTGCCAGCTGCATTTCCATCATATCCCATATTTCCTGCTTGATAGCGGCATCGTGTACCGGTGCTGCCACCTCCACCCGATTTTCCGTATTGCGGGTCATCCAGTCAGCAGAAGCAATATACATCTGCATATCCTCTCCCCGACCAAAGCAAAATACCCGTGGATGCTCCAAAAACCTGCCTACGATGCCACGAATATGAATATTATCTGTCAACCCTGGCCGTTCGGGCACCAAGCAGGTAATCCCCCGCACAATCATATCAATACGTACGCCCGCTTGGCCAGCTTGATAAAGAGCATCTATCAGCTGTCTATCCGTCAGAGAATTCATCTTCAACAGAATGTAAGCTTCCTGACCATTTTCTGCCTTATTTATCTCCCCCTGAATCAACTCCAATAAACGTTTTTTCAGGCTAACAGGGGCCACCAGCAGCTGCTGATACTCTCCCCACAGATTACCTATACCCATATTCCGGAAAAACATAGCACCATCTCGGCCAATAGCATCATCTGCTGTCAGCAAAGCAAAGTCAGTATACAGCTTGGCGGTTTTAGCATTGAAATTACCAGTACCAATATGGGTAATATATTTTACCCCATTTTCCTCTGGTTCCCTATAAGTAATATGGCATAGCTTGGCATGAACCTTATACCGATCAAAGCCATAAAGAATCTTGCAGCCAGCCTCTCGCAGATCATTAACCCAGCTAATATTATTCGCCTCATCAAATCTAGCCTTCAGCTCCAGTAGCACCGTTACATCCTTGCCCAGCTCAGCAGCCACCATAAGGTAATTCATCAACTTCACATGCCCCTTACCAACTCGGTAAATAGTAATCCGAATCGACAGGACATCAGGGCTATAGACAGCTTCCTTCAACAATTGCAGGAGAATGCCAAAATCGTCATAGGGATAACGTAGCAGCACATCCTGTTTTTTGACCAAATTGAAGATGGTTTCCCCCTCCTCAAAATGGAACTTCTCCTCCAAGCCCACAGGAGTATACGGCGTATAATACAGCTCCTGCTTCAGAGTTTCCGTCATATTATTTTCCAAGCTGTAAACATAATCCATGGTCAAAGGTGCTGTGGTAGAAAATACCTGCTTTGGCAAAATTTTATATCTTTCAAGCAAATATTCAGAAATAATCGACTTGCCCTGACTGCGAATTTCCAATCTTACTGGGGTTAAATGACGGCGCTTTTTGATAGCCTTCTTCATGGCCTCCAAATAATCCCCAGCCTCAACCTCTTCTTCCTCCAAATTGATTTCTGCACTTCTGGTAATAGCAAAAACCGCCTTGTCCAATACTGGATAGCCGGTAAAAATCTTGTCCACAAACTCCTCAATAATATCCTCCAGCAAAACAAACTCTGTTTTGTCCTTGGAGAGATATACCACCCGGCTAACACTATCCGGCAAAGGAGTGATGCCAAAAATCAACTTTTTCTTTCCCTTGAGGATAGCCGATACATAAAGCTTTTTGTTATCCAAATGAGGGAAAGGATGATGCTTGTCTATAATCTGAGGAGACAGCACGGGCAGAATACAATCTTGAAAAACTGTTTCCAGCTCTTCATATTGCTTTTTGGACAGTTCATGGATATCCACATGGCCAATGCCCTTTTCCAGCAGTTTGCGACGCAAATAGGCAAATACCCTATCCCGCTGGCCATATAATTCACGAACCTTGTCAAAGATAGCATGAAGCTGCTCAGTAGCTGTCATTAGGCTTTTATTGTCCCGCTTCTCTGGATCCATTGCCTCCAGACCAAGGAGACTGCCTACTCGCACCATAAAGAATTCATCCAGATTGCTGGTAAAAATCTCCACAAATTTCAATCGCTCACAAAGAGGTACCGTGCTGTCATCAGCCTCCTCCAATACCCTTTTGTTGAATTTCAGCCAAGACAGCTCACGATTCTGAGTATAACTTGTCATTAGTTCCTTATCTGTCAACTGCAAATCCTTACTCATGGCTAGGCACCTGTCCTCTCTCTGCGGACTCATCATTGCCTGCCTGCTCAGAAAGATTCTCCCCCAGCTGCTCCAAAAGCTCTGTAGAATTCTCACTATCTTCATCCTGTGTGGATTCATTCTTTGCCAGCACATAATTATACATAAATCCTTCCCGTACGCCAGTCTGGGTAACCATAATAGCCTCACATTTAAATCTCTTGGCTATAGCATAGAGAATTATCATACCCGGCATAATAGTACGAATACGTTCCGGCACCACATCTAACAGAACACCCATATTCTGTATAAATTTTTCTCTATTATCCTTCTGCTCCATGGACTTGATAATATAGCCTATATGAGATACAGGCAGAATATTTTCCGCAGTGCTTTTGCCAAAGAAAAGTTTATCCAGCTTCAACGCTGCCCGCACAGTACCACCTACACCACAAATCAGCTTATATTTGTTTTTGCCCTCAAAAGCCTGCAGCCCTTCCAGTTTTTCCACAAAATCCTTCTTAATGGCCTTGCGTTCCTCTTTGGTAGGTAAAATTCCTTTAACATATTTGTTGTAGCTATTCAAAGAACCTTTAGCTATGCTGACAGCACTGCGAATCTTACCATCCTTGTAGGCAACCAGCTCTGTACTGCCGCCGCCGATATCCACCAGCAATCCCTTTTTTATATTGCTTTCAATAGCTGCTCCTAGAAAGTCCAGCTCAGCTTCCTCCCGGCCAGAAATTACCTGTACATGCAAACCGGTACGGCGGTTAATCTCCTCCACTGCATCCTGGCTGTTTTTTACATTACGCAAGGCAGCAGTAGCAAAAACGTGCATTTCATGGATATTAAGATTTCTCAGCACATCCTTAAATTCCTCCAGCACACTGATAACCTTTTCAATACCAGCAGCAGACATATACTGCCCTCGCACATAGGAAGCCAGCCCAGCGGTTTCCTTTTTACTAAAAAGCAGCTTCAGCTTATTGTCCTTTACATCGTATACATTCATTCTAATGGTATTGGATCCAACATCCACAATAGTATGCATCTAAAATTCCTCCAAAATATACAATTATGCCTATTATTTCTATATCTTCTATACTACTGCCTCAATGTAAAATCCAATGTAAGGGTAATGTAATTTTTTTGTAAAATCCTCTCAGTTTCAGCCTCTATTGTCAAAATTTTCACATTTTCATCCGAGAAATTGAAAATATGTCCATTTAAGACGGATAATTATCTCAAAATGTCATTTTCACTTGACATATAATACAAAAAAAGATACGATTTTTTTTAGAATGATTTACATTGAAGAAAATTCTGTCGTATTTTTCTTCGATAATGTATGGGCGAAACCAGAATACAACTCATATAGGGAAAATTTTCTAAGGAGGATATTTTTATGTCAAAACAAACTATTAATGCCAAGAAAGCTGTCATGATCGGTTGCGGTTTTGTTGGCTCTGCCTCCGTATTTGCCTTGATGCAGAGCGGCTTATTTACAGAGATTGTCCTGATTGATGCTGACAAGGCCAAGGCCGAAGGCGAAGCAATGGATATCAGTCACGGTATTCCATTTGCCAGCCCTATGAAAATATACGCTGGCGATTATGATGATGTGGCAGATGCCGGCATTATCATTGTCTCTGCTGGTGCAGGTCAGAAGCCTGGTGAAACCAGACTGGATTTGGTAAATAAAAACGTAGGTATCTTCAAGTCCATTATTCCAGAAATTGCCAAGAGAAATTTTGCAGGTATTCTGCTAATCGTTGCCAATCCTGTAGATATTCTTACTCAGGTTGCTATCAAGCTGTCCGGCCTGCCTGAAAACAGAGTAATCGGCTCTGGTACTGTACTGGATACTGCCAGACTGAGATATATGCTAGGTGAGCATTTGTCTGTAGACAGCCGCAGCGTTCATGCCTTTATTGTCGGCGAACACGGTGACAGCGAGGTTGTAACCTGGTCCTCCGCCAACGTTTCCGGTGTGCCTTTGAGCACAATGTGCGAAATGCGCGGTCACTATAAGCATAAGGAAAATACAGAAGAAATTGCTGAATCTGTTAAGAATAGTGCTTATGAAATCATCAACAAAAAGCATGCTACCTACTATGGTATTGCCATGTCTGTAAAGAGAATCTGCCAGGCTATTATGAGAGACGAGAAGTCCATTCTGCCTGTATCTCATATGATTCACGGTGCTTGCGGTATTGAAGGCATTTGCCTGAGCATGCCTGCCATTGTAGGTGCAGACGGTATTGAAACTGCTATCCCAGTTAATTTGGACGCTGAGGAAACAGCAAAGCTGAAGGAATCTGCCGATGCCCTGAAGCAAATCATCGAGACCATTAATCTGTAATATCTCATTGTAAAACAAGCTACCAAAACAACCTTCCTGCAATTTTCAGGAAGGGTTGTTTTTTCATAATCTCTTGTATATTTTGCTAAAACCATCTTGTATTTAAAAAAGACATTAAATTTTTTGTAATTCTTTTTCTTTTTTGGCGTATAAGAATCAGAAAATAAAATTTCTGATTCGATTTATAGAAGGGAATGATTTATTATGACAGACGCTAAGATTTTATTGAATGAGGAGCAGTTGGATAGCATTGCTGGGGGAAAAACTTATACCTGCATTCAGGAAACTTGTCAGGTAAAGGGACCAAAATATGGCAAGCCTATTGTTACTATTATATTTAAAGGTCCTAATAGCAGTAGTCAGATGAGCATTGATGCTACCCGTTGGGAGGAGTTTAAGCAAAGGCACCCAAATGATACCTTTTTGGGACAGGACGGCAAGGCTTTTGAGTTAAAACTGTAATCTCGTTATAAAAAATATCGACTGGTTCAAATTGAATCGGTCGATATTTTTTACTATGCATAAATTCTGATTTGTAGTGCTGATTGGCAAATCATGTTACTCTTTACTGAGGCATGGCATGTACCCTTCCCGGCACGCTCGCGCTATGTAAATGTGCCTCACGCTGCTAAACTCATTAAAGCTCGTTAAAAGCTGTCACTGCGTTCAGCTTCTAACGCCTTTAATTCGTTAAGAAGCGAGGCGCATTAACATACCGTGGAAGGGTACATGCCATGCCTCTCAGCTAGTGTATTCACAGCAATTTCTCGCCTTGACACAATTTGAAGATTTTGCGAATTGGCTGGAATAGAACAGCAGATGG
>CAKPVW010000065.1 GCA_934196075.1 uncultured Anaerovibrio sp. | reverse complement strand
GTCATTTAGCCGACAGAGCAAAAGTCGTTATGACCGCAGGCTGTCTCTCGAAAAACCTGAGGTGTATAGCTCTACAAATCAGAATTTAGGTAATACTTTTTATTCATTGCAACGTGGAAAACTACCAAATATATTTTTGCTTATGGTTAGTGCGCTATTGCTCATAAAAAATGGTACTGTAAAGGTCAGGTGTAAATTTTGATTAATATGCAAATAGGTATTTACATACCTATTTAGAAATGCTATAATAAGCGTAGCAATTAATTTAAGTCTTAGCAGAGTGGGTGTTTCACCCACTCTTTTCTTTGAAATAAGATAGGAATTTTCATTAAGGAGGGAGATTGGCTTGGCTGGTAGAATTGAAACAGAGGTTGAGAGAATTGTAGACGAGTTGCTGGAAAATACGGCTCTGGAGCTGGTAGCAGTTGATTACGTAAAGGAACGTGACTGGTACCTGCGTGTCTTTATTGACAAAGAGGGAGGCGTAGATCTGGATGATTGTCAAGATATCAGCAGAAGGCTGGAGGAGATTCTGGATGCTCAGGATCTGATAAAGACCAGCTATATTTTGGAGGTATCTTCCCCCGGCCTAGATAGAGAGCTGAAAAAGCCAAGAGATTTTCAGCGGGAAATGGGCAAGGAAATTGACGTAAGCCTCTTTGCACCTATAGATGGCAAAAAGGTTGTAACAGGAACACTCAGTGCCTACGATGGGGAAACCATCAATGTAGGTGAGATGGCTATTCCAATGGACAAGGTAGCCAAGGTGAACCTGCATATAGATTTTTAAGAAACCAAATGATTGGTAACCAGTCATGAAATTTAGGAGGTTAATAAAAAGTGGCTACCAGAACAAAAAAAGTAAAGGCTGCAGAAGATAAAGATTGTGGATTTATGACAGCATTCAAGGAGCTGGGCTTGGAGAAAGGTATCAACCCAGAGATTATCTTTGACGCTATTGAGGATGCCTTGGTGACAGCCTACAAGAAAAATTTTAATTCTGCCCAGAATGTCCGGGTAAATATGGATCGCATTTCCGGCAGTTATCATGTATATGCCATCAAGACTGTAGTAGATGAGGTTGAGGATCCAGTACAGGAGATTTCTCTAGCTATGGCCCGCAAGATTTCACCAAATTATCAGGTAGGTGATACTCTGGAGGTTGAGGTTACTCCTGCCAACTTTGGCCGTATCGCAGCTCAGAATGCCAAGCAGGTAGTGGTACAGCGTATTCGCGAAGCTGAGCGTGGCATGATTTACAACGAATTCTCTGAGCGGGAGAATGAAGTTGTAACTGGTATTATTCAGCGGGTAGAAAATAGAAACGTATACATCGATTTGGGCAAAACAGAGGCTATTATGCCTCCAGCTGAGCAGATTCCTACAGAGGAATATGTGGTAAACAGCCGCATCAAGGCAATTGTTATAGAGGTAAAGAACAGTGCCAAGGGCCCTCAGGTTACCCTGTCCCGTACCCATCCAGACCTTTTGAAGCGTCTCTTCGAGTTGGAAGTACCTGAGATTCACGATGGTACTGTGGAGATTAAATCCGTAGCTCGTGAAGCTGGTATGCGCTCCAAGATTGCCGTTTGTGCTAGAGAAGAAGGGGTTGACCCTATTGGTTCCTGTGTAGGTCACAGAGGATTCCGTGTACAGACCATTGTAGACGGACTTCACAATGAAAAGATTGATATTGTAGAGTGGGACGAGAATCCTGCCATCTATATTGCTCACGCCTTGAGCCCTGCCAAGGTAATCAGTGTAGATGTAGATGAGGACGAAAAGATGTCCAAGGTAGTAGTTCCGGACAATCAGCTTTCTTTGGCTATCGGCAAGGAAGGCCAGAATGCTCGTTTGGCAGCCAAGCTTACTGGCTGGAAGATTGATATCAAGAGTGAATCTCAGGCTCAGCAGGAAGAAGCTGCTCCTGTAGAAGATGATGATTTAGCTGATGACATTCTGGCGGAGCTGGGTCAGGAGCAGGATGAGCAGCAGGAGGCACCAGCGGAGACTTCTCCAACAGAGGCTGAGTCCTATGAGGAAGCATAATATGGCAACAGTAAAGAAGATTCCTGCCAGATTGTGTCTGGGCTGTCAACAGCAGCATCCCAAGAAGGAGCTGGTACGGATAGTACGCAGTCCTGAGGGGGAGTTTTCTGTAGATCTGACAGGCAAGAAGGCTGGTCGGGGCGCATATATATGCAACAACAAGGAATGTCTGGAAAAGGCCTTCAAAAGCCACGGACTGGATCGTTCCTTCAAAAGTAAGATTGACAAGGCTGTATACGATGAGCTGTTACAGCAGCTCCTTTCAGAGTGATGAACGAACAGAAGATAATGAATCTGCTAAGTATGGCACAGCGGGCTGGTCGGGTGGCCTCCGGTGATTTTGCCGTAACCAAGGCAGTACAAGGAAATAAAGTCCATCTGTTGCTGGTGGCGGGGGATGCCTCGGCAGAAACCCGTCAGCGTTATGCACAGATGGCGGCACAAGGAAAAATCAAAATAGTCTATCTTTGGGATAGAGAGCAATTAGGTCATTGTATTGGCAAGAACTTTCGCGCAGTGGCTGCCGTAACGGATGCAGGGTTTGCCAATGCAATTGCCCGCTTTTGTCCCTCTGATGGAGAAACGGGGGTGGATTAATGTCAAAATACAGAATATACGAAATCGCTAGGGAATTAGATACGGATAGCAAAACGATTCTGGGCATTTTGCACAAGAATAATATTGAGGCCAAATCCCATTCCAGCACAGTGGATGACAGTGCCCGTCAGGTGGTAATCAAGGCCCTGCAGCCACAGAAGCCACAGCAGGAGGCCAAGCCACAGAAGCAGAAAGCAGAGCTGCATAAAGATACTCAGCAGCCACAGAGTGGCAAGCAGGAGCGCAATCACCATGAGGGTGGCAATAGCCACAATAATCGGGATCGCAATGACAATAGAAATCGTCAGGGCCGTAATAATGGTGAACAGCACAATGCTGGTGATACTCAGAAGAAGCGCAATGGCAACCAGCAGGAGCGCAACAAAGACAGGCATCAGCATAACAATGCGGGCAATGGTCATCAGAACGACCGTCAGAAGCCTGTAGGAGACAGACCAAAGAATAACAACAATCGTCCTGAGCGCAATGACCGCAACGACCGTAATGGTGGCGGCCATAATGACAACAGGAATGAGAAGAAGAATAACCGCGATAACCGGATGGAGCGTACTGACCGAATGGATAGAAATGATCGTAACCGCCAGAATGGTGGTCGCAATGACCGTAATGGCAAAAATGGCCGCAACAATTTCAACAACAATGGATTTGGCGGCAAGAACAATCGCAATAAGAATAACCGCAATAAGAACAACCAGCCACAGGCTCCAAAGATGGAAATAGCCCGCCCAAAGAACATCAAAGTAGGCGAGACTATTATCGTCAAGGATCTGGCCAGCAAAATGAGCTGTACAGCTGCTGAGATTATCAAGAAGCTGATGTTGATGGGGGTTCTAGCCAGCATCAATCAGGAGATTGATTTCGATACAGCAGCACTGGTAGCCAGCGAATTTGGTGTAAATGTAGAGGAGCTGCCGCCAGAGGTAGATCCTACACTGATTCCAGAGATTGTGGACGATCCAAAGACTCTGGTACTGCGTCCACCAGTTGTTACCGTTATGGGTCATGTTGACCATGGTAAAACCTCTCTGCTGGATGTTATCAGAAAGACTTCCGTATCTACCCATGAGGCTGGCGGTATTACTCAGCATATTGGTGCATATCAGGTAAAATGTCAGGGCAAGAAGATTGTCTTTCTTGATACTCCTGGCCATGAGGCTTTTACTGCTATGCGTGCCCGTGGTGCACAGGTAACAGATATTGCTATTCTGGTAGTAGCTGCCGATGATGGTGTTATGCCACAGACCGTAGAGGCAATTCACCACGCCAAGGATGCCGGTGTACCTATTATTGTTGCTGTCAACAAGATTGATAAGCCAGGTGCCAACCCAGCCAATGTAAAGAATGAGCTGATGGAGCATGGTCTGGTACCAGAGGAATACGGCGGAGATACCATTATGGTAGAGGTTTCTGCCAAGAAGAATATCGGTATTAGTGATTTGCTGGAAATGGTACTGCTGGTAGCCGAGGTGAAGGAACTGAAGGCCAATCCGAAGCGTGAGGCTCGTGGTGTTATCATTGAGGCACAGCTGGACAAGGGCCGCGGCCCTGTAGCTACTGTACTGGTTCAGTCTGGTACTTTGCGCATTGGTGATTCCATTGTGGCTGGCACTACCTATGGTAAGGTTCGTGCTATGCTCAATGACCGTGGTGAGAATGTGAAGAAGGCTGGTCCTTCTGTTCCTGTAGAGGTGCTGGGTCTTAACGATGTACCAGCAGCTGGTGACGAACTGGCAGCTCTGGAGGAGAAGCAGGCTCGTACCATTGCAGAAAAGCGCATGGAGAAGCAGCGCAACGATATGATTCATGCCAAGAAGGTTTCTTTGGATGATCTCTTTAACCAGATTCAGGAAGGCCATTTGAAGGATCTGAACATTGTAGTTAAAGCCGATGTTCAGGGCTCTGTAGAGGCATTGAACAGCTCTCTCATGGGCTTGAACAAGAATGATGAGGTTCGTGTACGCATTGTACATTCCGGTGTAGGTGCTGTTACCGAGTCTGATGTTATGCTGGCTTCTGCCTCCAATGCTTTGGTTATTGCCTTTAACGTGCGTCCAGATGCTAATGCCCGCCGTGTAGCAGATACCGAAGGCATTGATATTCGCACCTATCGGGTTATCTATGATGCCCTGAACGATGTTAAGGAAGCCATGAGCGGTATGTTGGCACCAAAGTACAAGGAAGTTATTCAGGGCAAGGTGGAGATTCGTCAGGTTATGAAATTCTCCAAGGCTCTGGTGGCTGGTTCCTATGTACTGGAGGGCAAGATTACCAATCAGTCCAAGATTCGTATTGTCCGTGACAATATTGAGGTCTTTGATGGCGAGCTGGATGGCCTCCGTCGCTTCAAGGATGATGTGAAGGAAGTTGCCGCAGGCTACGAATGTGGTATTACCATCAAGGATTACAAGGATTTCCGTGAGGGAGATATTATAGAGGCTTATACCATGGAAGAGGTAAAAACCACTATTAATGATTTAAATAAGGAATAAAACAAGAAACGGAGGGTAGAGATATGAGCCAGCTTCGTATAGAAAAAATTCAGGAGCTCATGAAGCAGGAAATCAGTCAGATTATTCTGCAGGAGCTAAAGGATCCAAGAATCGGCTTTGTGACTGTTACCCAGGTAGAGATTACCAGAGATTTGAGCAGTGCCAAGGTATTTGTCAGCATCATGGGCAATGATGAACAGATAGCCAAGAGCTGGGCTGGTCTGAATAGCTCTCTGGGCTTTATCCGCCGTGAGGTAGGACATCGTATCCGCCTGAGAGTTACCCCTGAGTTAAAATTTGTTCTGGATAAATCCCTGGATTACAGTGATCATATTCAGAAACTGCTGCTGCAGATTGAAAAGCAGGAGCACAGCAAGGATGCTGAGTAAATAAAAATATGTTTTTTAGAGACTGCTTCGGTGGTCTCTTTTTTGATTCCCTTATTATATTGACTATTCCCTTAAAATTTGTTATATTTTAAGGGAATATAGGGGAGGATAAGGGAATGAGGACATTTAATTATTCTGCAATAAGGGATTATTTGTGGGATTCAGAAATTCTTGGCTTGATTGCGGCAATCTACAAAGAAGCAGGCAAGCAGGAACTCTATCTAAAACAACGTCCAGAAGAACTGGAAAAGTTAATAGAAATTGCCAAAATTCAAAGTACTGAAGCTTCTAATGCCATAGAAGGTATTGTTACAACTAGTACAAGGATAAAACAATTGGTAGAGGAAAAAACAACACCTAAAAATCGTGATGAACAGGAGATTGCGGGTTATAGAGATGTTTTGAACATAATACATGAGAACTTCGATGTTATTCCAATTTCGCAAAACTATATATTGCAGCTGCATAAAATACTTTATAGTCATATGAATAATTTCATGGCAGGTAAGACAAAAAATGTACAAAATTATATTAGCGCGACTTATCCAGATGGTCATGTTCAAGTGTTGTTTACCCCTATGGCTCCCACTGAAACTCCAGAGGCAATTGATAAAATATGTGAAGAATATAATCGTGCAATTGGCAACATGGCGCTGGAACCATTGATTTTAATACCGGTTTTTATACATGATTTTCTATGTATTCATCCATTTAATGATGGAAATGGCAGAATGAGCCGCTTGCTAACAACACTTTTACTATATAGAAATGGTTTCTATGTGGGAAGATATATTTCTTTAGAAAGTAAAATTGCCAAAAATAAAGATCTGTATTATGATGCGTTATCTCGCTCTCAGGATGGATGGCATGAAGGAACGGAAGATATTATACCTTTTATAAAATATATGTTGGGAATAATTCTAGCGGCTTACAAAGATTTTGAAGATAGAATGGATTTGATAGGGGTTAAGCTTTCAGCCCTAGAAATGGTACGTAGGGCTAGCAAAAATAAACTAGGACGGTTTAATAAGCAAGATATACGTGAAGTGTGTCCCAATTTAAGTGATAGTTCTATAGAAGGGGCACTACGAAAAATGCTTTCATCTGGTGAATTAAAAAGAGAAGGAAAAGGTAAAAATACCTGTTATTTCCGAATAGATTAGGAACAAATAAAGAAAGGAAGTGGTTACTGTGCATATAACATTAAAGGAAGCAGCAGCCAAAATGCTGGAGGCAGAAAATCTGGTGATTACCACCCATGTGAATCCTGACGGAGATGCTCTTGGCTCATCCTTGGCCCTGTATCAGATGTTGATACGGTTGGGGAAGAATGTGGAAGTGCTGATAGATGACGATATTCCAGAGAGTTTTGGCTTTTTGCCAGATATTGAGGCTATACAGAAGCCGGAAAAAGAAAGTTATCCAGCGGATTATCTGATTATGTTGGATGTATCCAAGGACAGAATAGGCCAGGTCTTGGACAAATGTCAGGCACCGATTATCAATATTGACCATCACCGCACCAATGATGGGGAGGCAGATTTCCTCTATCTAGATGCAGAAAGAGCCGCTACAGCAGAGATTATTTATCAGCTGGCTCAGGAATTGGCTGTTACGCCAGACTCAGCAGTAGCCTTATGTATCTATACAGGGCTTTCCACAGATACAGGTAATTTCCGTTTTTCTAATACCAGTGCTTTTACCCTGCGGGCAGCCGCTGATATGGTAGAGGCTGGGGCTCAGCCCCATGTGGTTTCGGAGGCATTAGAGAAGCGTAGCTTCAAGGAGGTGCTGGACAGAGCCAAAGCCATGGAAACTATTGAAATGTCCATGGATGGCAGAGTGGCAGGCATTTTTATTGACAAGGACCTCTATGAAACACTTGACACTACAGAAGGGTTTATTGACGGAGCAAGAATTATTGCTGGCGTAGATGTGGCTGTGCTGATGAAGGAAGTAGAGCCTGGAAAGTGTCGGGCCAGTATGCGCTCCAAAGGAGTGGATGTCAGTGCCATTGCCACAGAATTTGGTGGCGGCGGCCATGTGCGGGCAGCAGGCTGCACCATTGAGGAGCCTTTGGCTGCTGCCAAGACCAAGCTGCTGGAGGCAATCAGCAGACATATTTGAGAACCAGCTTGAATGATTAAGGATAAGATATGGCATTGTTTATAATCCCTAGATTATTGAAAGAAAATGCCCTTAGATAATTATATAGATTTTGAAACAGGAGGGAAAACAAATGAGTGACGTTTTGCAGAAAATGGAGACTAGGAGAAGTATTCGCAAGTTCAAGGCGGATATGGTGCCTCAGGATATTATGGATAAGATTATTGAAGCAGGTCTTTATGCTGCCAGTGGTCATGGCGAGCAAAATACCATTATGATTCAGGTTACCAATAAAGAATTGAGGGACAAGATTTCTCAGCTAAACTGTCAGATTGGTGGCTGGAAAGAAGGTTTTGACCCCTTCTATGGTGCTCCTGCCATGATTATTGTCTTGGCCAAAAAGAGCTGGCCTAACCGGGTTTACGATGGCAGTTTGGTTATGGGGAATCTTATGCTGGCCGCCCATGAATTGGGTATTGGCAGTTGCTGGATTCATAGAGCCAAGGAAGAATTTGAAATGGACTGGGGCAAGGATTTCCTCAAGTCTCTAGGCATTGAGGAGGAATATGAGGGAATTGGTCATTGTGCATTGGGCTATGTGGAAGGTGAATATCCCAAGACTCCTGCCCGTAAGCCTAATCGAGTATTCTACGTAAAATAAAATAACGAGGTGTCCGATGTCCCCCACCTCTATAGGTGGCGGGAAGTTGTGCTAATGACAGGGTGGAGCGAATATCTCCACCCTCGTCGAAACCCCATTGAAAGAAAATGCAAAGGCATTTTCTTTGAATAATCTAGGGGTTATAATCTTTGCTGTACGCAGTTGTGAAAAATTCACAGCTGCGTTTTTTGCTTTATAGGAAAGTTCTAGATTCTTTATCATGATAAAGAATCTAGAATAATAAAATATGACACAGTAAAC
>CAKPVW010000064.1 GCA_934196075.1 uncultured Anaerovibrio sp. | reverse complement strand
GGAGCGGAAAACGAGACTCGAACTCGCGACCCCCACCTTGGCAAGGTGATGCTCTACCAACTGAGCTATTTCCGCATTGGAGGTGACACCCAGAATCGAACTGGGGAATAGAGGTTTTGCAGACCTCGGCCTTACCGCTTGGCTATGTCACCGATATACAATTAAGAAAGATGGAGCGGAAAACGAGACTCGAACTCGCGACCCCCACCTTGGCAAGGTGATGCTCTACCAACTGAGCTATTTCCGCATACCGTTGACACAAAGAAGAAAGATGGCGACCCGAAGGGGACTTGAACCCCTGACCTCCGCCGTGACAGGGCGGCATTCTAACCAACTAAACTACCGGGCCGTTATTCATTTCTCACTTGCGTGACAACAATTGAAATTATAGCGAATCTACAGCATATTGTCAACACTTTTTTATTTTATTTTTTATTTTTCTGGCAAAACTTCTCCAAAGTCCCTTGAACTAGCAATCACCAAAGTTAAATTACCTGCCGTGAAAAATAAAAACCAACTTGCATTTTTTATAATATAGGCTTATAATCGGTATATACCGGAAACGAAAAGGAGGTTTTATGACATGGCTAGGCCGCAACGGTGCCGCCGTATCTGCCAGCAACCAGCTACTCAAAGCTTCGTTCCCTCCAGCAATCAGGGGGATGTTCCTATTCAACTAACATTAGATGAATACGAGGTCATCCGTTTAGTAGATTTAGAGGAACGAACTCACGACCAATGCGCTCGCCAAATGGATATTTCCCGTTCCACGGTGCAGGAAATCTATCAAACAGCCCGCCGCAAAGTTGCTGCCTGTTTAGTTCATGGCAAACCGCTTTTGATTACTGGCGGCAATTATCGCATTTGTCAGGGTCTGGAGCATAATTTATGCGGCTGTGGCTGTGATAGAATGTCACTAGCAAAAGATCATGCAAAACCAAGGACAAAAGGAGAATTGACTATGAAAATTGCAGTTACTTATGAAAACGGCCAGATTTTTCAGCATTTTGGCCACACCTCTCAGTTCAAGATTTATGAAATTCAGGACAACAAAATTGCCTCCAGCCAGGTTATAGACACTGCCGGCAGCGGTCACGGTGCTTTGGCTGGCTTTCTGATGCAGCATGGCATTGATACCCTGATTTGCGGCGGCATCGGCGGCGGTGCTCAGAATGCCTTAGCTCAGGCAGGCATCAAACTCTACGGCGGTGTTGCCGGTAATGCAAATGCCGCTGTTCAGGCCCTGCTGGACAATAATTTGCAGTTTAATCCTAATGTACATTGCAGCCACCATGATCATCAGCATGGCGAGGCAGGCCATACCTGCGGCAGCCACGGCTGCGGCAGCAACCATAGCTGTCACTAATCTGGAAAATAAATAATATGCATATTCTCCAAAAGAATATTTGCATTGATGTCTATTTTGTAATATTATACAGGCATAGTGTTTTATTTCTTTGGAGGTTCCCATGCTAGACTATATTATTTCTCATATCAGTGGACATTATATGAATGGCGTTGATTATGGTGCTATTGGTGGTTTTATGCTATATCGCATTCTCCAAGGCTCTATTCGCCGTATTATGTACAAAGTTGAAAAAATTATCGTAATATATATTGCCATTTTTCTTGGCTATCAGCTTTATCAATACCTAGGCTGATTTAAATGCAAAGTGCTGTCGTACCATATGCGACAGCGCTTTTTTTATTGAAAAAGGACAGTGACCTGAGCCAAGCTCCTATCACTGTCCTTCTCATCATAACACTTATCTATTACAGTTTGAACTGCTTCATTACATCATCCAATGTATTCAGAACATTGTTCACATCTGCCTCGGTGATAACCAAAGGTGGCTGGAAGGCCATCACATTTCTAGCTACACCATTCTTGCCGATGATAAAGCCCCGGTTTTTCATTTCCTCCAATACCATTTCCAGTTCCTCGGCAGCTGGAGATTTGTCAGCATGGACAAACTCTGCTCCCCGCATCAGACCAATACCACGGATATCGCCAATAATAGGATGCTTTTTCTGCAGCTCCACCAGACCATCATAAAGCTGCTGTCCTCTTGCCAAAGCATTATCCATCAGCTTATGCTCCTGAATGTATTTCAGCACGCCTAACCCCGCCATGGAAGAAACAGGATTGCCACCCCACGTGGAAGCACCTGGCTTGGTGTATGTATCGGCTATCTTGGCCGTAGCAGTAAAGGCAGAAATCGGTGCACCATTTCCCAAAGCCTTGGCCATAGTCATAATATCTGGCTGCACATCAAAATTCTCAATAGCAAACATTTTACCAGTTCTGCCAAAGCCAGTCTGCACCTCATCCACTATCAGCAATGCATTGTGGCTTTCCAGAATCTCCTTCACTCGCCTGAAATATCCCTTAGGCGGTGTAACAATACCTGCATTTCCCTGAATAGGCTCTGCAATCAAAGCAGCAGGCTGACCGCTGGTGGAAGTACGTATCAAATCATCTACCGCATCTGCACAGGCATAATCACATTCTGGGAATTTCTTTCCCAAAGGACAACGATAGCAATAAGCATTAGGTGCAAAATGAATCCCACCGCAAGGATGTGGATCAGTACGCCACATCTGAATACCAGTCAGACTCATAGTCAATTTGGTACGACCGTGGAGACCATTCCTCAGGGCAATAAATTCATCCTTGCCAGTATATATAGAGGCCAATAACAAGGCACCCTCATTAGCTTCTGTACCAGTAGAACAGAAAAATGTTTTCTGCAAATTTCCTGGAGTTACCTCCGCCAACTTCTCTGCCAGATTAACAAAGTTCTCCGTAAGGTAGGTATTGCATACATGCTGCAAGCTCTGAACCTGCTTTACCACCTCAGCATTAATTTCAGGATTGCAGTGACCGCAGTTTATAACCGAAACACCTGCAAAGCAGTCCAAGTATTTGCGCCCCTCACTGTCAAAAAGATATTGCATCTCACCTTTGACAAACTGTCTTGGCTCTTTATAAAAATGAGCCAAACAAGGCATAATATATTTTTTCTTTTTTTCCAAAATGGCCTCAGGGCCAATAGGTTTCTCCAAAGACATAGCAAACTCTCCTTACCGTTTATAACCCCTATATTATTCAAAGAAAATGCCATTGCATTTTCTTTCAAAGGGGGGGGTTCGACGAGGGTGGAGATATTAGCTCCCCCCTATCATTAGCACAACTTCCCGCCACTTATAGGCGTGTGGGACATCGGACACCTCGTTATTTTACTGCTGGACAGTGCAAAAATTACAGGGAATTCTGAGACTGACGGAATCTATAAACTCCGATACCCAGCTGACGAGGGCCTGATTCCTGCATTTTGGCAAAATCGTCCTGATTTAAGAAATCCTCTCCGGCAGCTAAATTGTCCAATGCCTTGCGATAAGCACCAGTCAGCTCCCCTACCAGCTCAGGAGCATAATCCTTGGCCTCAATGCGATAGGAAGCTACTCCCTTCAGCTTATCAAGATATGGATAATAACAAAGATCCTTGGCAAAAAGGATATGAGTTCTACCAAATTGATCCATCCGCAAACTGTGCAGCTGTCCTACAGCATCCTTCAAGGCATAATGCTTCTCCATCAGCTCTGGATTGCTCAAATGATGATATGGCACCTGCATAGAAACAAAATTGTGATCACAAATCATGGACTCATAACTGCCATGTACCACCACTTCAATAGGCAGCGGAGATTTTTCTACCAATTCCTTGACCTGTCCATAAGCCAGCTCGAAGGAAGCCGTACCCATTACCAAGCCATTCTTTTTCAGGAAAGAGGCTGCCATATGATTGAAAAGATTGAAGGAAAAATCCGCCTGCACTGGCAAATTCGTACATTCCTGAGCCAGCTTCAATGAGCCAAGATTGCTAACCAGCAGTCCATCTGGCCCCAGCTGGCTAACAGCAGTTAGGAACTGCTCCAGCTGGCCACATTCCCGACGCATAGTAGTGCGAGGTGTACTAATAACCACCTTGACATTACTGCCATGAGCCACCTCTATAGCTTCCTGAATCTCCTGCAGAGTCCATGGCTTCTTTGGCTTAAATACCTCTCCCGCCAGATATACAACATCCGCACCATTACGGCAGGCCGCCTTCAAGCTGTCCAAATCAGCTACCTGCACAGACAAAGTAGGGTGCTCAGCCATTGATGCTTCAATGGCTGTCTCTTCCTTCAGGATTTCATCCTGAAAACCAGGTTCCTCCACCGCATTACTAAAGAATCTAGGCTCTCTAGTACCATCAAAACCAATATCCTTGGCATCAGGCTGCCCCAAGGCAAAGGTAGTAGTAAAATCTCTCGCCCGATTCTGATACAAATCCTGCCAATCCTCTTCGTTAATGCTATAGCCCATAGGATCAGCAATATAAGCATCTATAGCACGTCTATAGGTAGCCACAATACGACGCACAAAATCAGCTGGACGCATACGGCCTTCTATTTTGAAAGAAAATACTCCTGCCTGAATCAACTCAGGAATATTGCGATACATACACATATCCTTCAGCGCCAGCTTATAATCCTGCTTATCATCCTTGTCCAGCAGATCACCGGTCTCCTCATCCACCAGCTTATATGGCCAACGGCAAGGCTTCAAACATCTGCCACGATTGCCGCTTTGGCCGAAAAGCACACCAGAATGAATGCACTGACCGCTTTCTGCAATACACATATCACCATGCATAAAATACTCAATTTCCAAACCAGTCCGTTCTTTGAACAGAGACAGCTCAGACAGAGTCATTTCGCGACCTACCACAATACGGGTAATACCATATTCCTTCAGTTTCTTAATAGCGTGCTCATTGTGCGTATTCATCATCACAGAGGTATGAAGCGGAATGTCTATCCCCAGCTCCTTGGTCAGTTCCAAAACCGCAAAATCCTGCACCAAAATAGCATCTGGCTTAATCTGGTTGAGATAAAGCAGATATTTCTTTAGTGGCTCAACCTCCTCCACACTGATAAGATTGTTCAATGTAATATAGAGGTGTACTCCATGTGCATGAGTATATTCTATTGCCTTTTTGAGCATCTCATCATCAAAATTGGTTTCCTTGTTGCGGTGCATGCGCATATTAAAATGCTTGCCACCCAGGTAAACAGCATCTGCCCCTGCCTCTACAGCGGCTACCAATGCCTCCCAATTTCCTGCAGGTGCCAAAAGTTCCACAGATTTACGGTTCAAAATCATTGCTTGCATAACTCCTTTATCTCATATCTTTTTGTTAATTATAACCCCTAGACTATGCAAAGAAAATGCCTTTGCATTTTCTTTCAATGGGGATTTTATCATATTCTAATTATTCAGGATATTATTTCTTATCATTGCATAGGCAGTTTGATAATCTATCCCTTTTTCCTGCTGCAGCTGACGAATACTATCACACTCTGGATAACAACGGACAATCTCACCATAACGACATTCCTTAGCCGCAATAGGCAATCCATCAATAACACCAGATAATTGACGTCGCTGCATAATACAGCGCTTCATTTTTTCATAACGGATGCCAATACTGGTTGTATACTGAAAAATAAGCTTTACCATAGTTTCCTGCAGCTCTGGCTGACAAAGAACAGTCAGCATATAGGCTGGACGATTTTTTTTCATATAAATCGGCGTAAAGAAAACATCCATGGCACCGGCAGCAAAAATCTGTTCCTGTACCAAGCCCAAGGCTTCACCATTGCTATCATCAATATTGGTTTCTATTTTAAGAATCTCATCCTCCTGAGCACCAGCTTCTGCTTCCAATAGCAAAAGCCGCAGGAAGGTAGGTATCTCGTATTCTCTCTTGCCTGCTCCCATACCAGCAGCAGCTACCCGGTAGTTATCCGGCAGCTTTTCCATTGATCTAAGAGCAGCAGCTGCTGCTGCACCTGTAGGAGTAACCAACTCTCCCTCCACATTGCCAAGCTGCAGCCTAAGACCATTGTCAGCCGCAATATGAGTAACAGCAGGCACAGGCACTGCCATAATACCATGCTGACAGCGAATTGTACCATGACCATCTACCAGGGTACCAACTACTACATCATCAATACCCAGGTTCTCTACACAAACTGCAATGCTGACAATATCCACAATGGAATCCAAAGCCCCTACCTCGTGGAAATGCACATTTTCCATATCTGTACCATGAGCCTTGGCCTCGGCCTGAGCCAAAACCTGAAAAATTCTCAGAGCAATTTCCTGAGCCTTGAAACTCATATTGCTATGCTGAATAATATGACGAATCTCTGCCATACCTCTGTGTTCATGGTGATGTTCATGATGGTGCTCATGCTCTGGATGACAACCATGTTCATGGGTATGTTCATGCTCGTGGTGATGTTCGTGGTCATGTCCATGATGATGCTCATGGACATGGGACTCTCCATGGGCATGACCATGAAGATAGGCCATATCATGATCATGATTTTCGTGAGCATCATCCAACTCTACCAGAAAATCACACATATCAAGTCCAGATTTCTTTACCCTTGTCAGCTGGATTTTAAATCCCTGCAGCTCCAAACTGCGCAAAGCATTTTCCAAATTACCATAATCTGCCCCCATATCCAAAAGGGCAGCTACCAGCATATCACCGCTAATCCCGAAGGGTGCATCTATATATAATATTTTCTTCATAAATACCTCTTTACCTAAAACATATCATTTACAACCTAAATTATTAATCTGCGCTGCCAGATAACCAGCACCATAGCCGTTATCAATATTTACGGTAGCGACACCATTGGCGCAGGAATTCAGCATGCTTAACAAGGCCGACACGCCGCCCAAATTGGCACCATAGCCAATAGAAGTTGGTACCGCAATAACCGGCTTGTCCACCAAACCTCCTACCACGCTGGCCAAAGCCCCCTCCATGCCAGCCACCGCAATAACACAATTCGCTTTTTGCAGCTTTTCCAGCTGAGACAAAAGACGATGCAAACCGCTGACTCCCACATCATAAATACGCTCCACATAAGAGCCAAAATACTCTGCCACCTGAGCAGCCTCCTCGGCTACTGGTATATCAGCTGTACCAGCAGTACACACTGCAACACACCCCTTTGGCTGTCGCTCCCTCTTACCGCAAGTAACAATTCTCGCTTTAGCGTCATATTTGGCCTCTGGCAATACATGGGCAATCAACTGATATTGCTCCGCAGTAGCTCGGGTAACCAAAAGCTCCCCTTCCACTTCATAAAGCCTTTGACATATAGCAATTAAATGGTCATCAGCCTTCCCCTGGGCAAAAACCACCTCAGGAAAACCAGAACGAAATCTACGCTGAGTATCTAATTTCGCATAGCCCAACTCCTCAAAGGGCTTGCGACGAATGTACCCCTCTGCCTCCTGCAAGGTAATTTCACCATTCTGCAGCTTCTCCAATATTTCATGTAAATTGACCATATCAGCGTTCCTTTAAATCCAAATAGATATCTGTAAATTCCTGTAAAAGCAAATTCCTAACCTTTTCTCTTTCCTGCAACAGCTTAGGCATTTGCTGAGCTTTCAACTGCAGCTTGGCCGCCTCACCCAAAGCCCGCACCCGAAAATCACTATAACCCAAATCCATCAAGGCCCCTTCTGCCCTTTCCACCCTTTGCAGTGTGGAAAGCTCTATAGATTGACCTGTAGGAATTCTCGTGGCCAGACAGGCATAGGAAGGCTTATTCCATGTAAACAATCCTCCCTTATGGGAACGCTTCCGTATCTCCTCCTTGGTCAGTCCTGCCAACAGCAAAGGTGAAAGCACCTGCATTTCCTGCAAAGCCTTGAAACCTGGTCTATCCGCCAAATCATCAGAGGCATTGGTACCATCAAGCAAAACCTCATAACCATCCTGAGCTGCCTGCTTTTTTATCAGCCCGAATACCGTCTGCTTACAATAATAACAACGCAATGCATCATTTTGGACAACCTTCTCATTAGATAGAGGATTTGCCTCCAGCACGGTTAGATTATCAATCTGCAAAAACTCTGCCATCTTCAGTACATCCTGCTTTTCAAATTCAGGCTGAAAAGGCCCCTTGACAAAATAAGGCTTGATATCTACTCCATACTGACGAGCAGCGTATAAAAGATAGGAGGAATCTACTCCCCCGGAAAATCCCAAGGCCACCTTGGGATGCTGAGCAAAAAATTCCTGTAAATTCATATTTTCACCTAATTTGCCTCATAAATATCACTAGTTTATATCCCGACGCAGAATAGCATATGGCTCCACCGGCTTGTCCATACGGATTTTTACAATCTGCTGAGGATGTGGCGCCACCTGAATAGCCTCTCCTTCGTCATTATACATTTCCTGCAAAATCTGGCGATAGCCTGCCAAATGAGGCTGGAACACCTCTATTTCCTGCCCCACCTTCATATTGTTTCGCTGCTCCACCGTAGCAAAGCCTGTTTCTGCATCATAATCCAGCACCAGCCCCACAAAATCCGAGGTCTGAGTATAACTAGAGGTCCCATATATCTGATCCTTTTCCGTAGGACGTCCATAATAGAATCCCGTTGTATAGGCCCGGTGGGAAACCTTGTCCAGCTCCTCCACCCATTCCTTTTTAACCTGAAAGCCTTCCGGATTCGCAAAATAACTGTCAATAGCCTCTCTATAGGCCTTTACAACGCTGGCTGCGTAGTGGACACTTTTCATGCGGCCTTCAATTTTCAGGCTGTCCACCCCACTAGCAATTACATCGGGCAAATAAGGCAGGAGGCACATATCCTTGGAATTGAAAATATAGGTACCTCGTTCATCCTCCAAAACAGGGAAATACTGTCCCGGTCTTTTTTCCTCCACCAAGGCGTAATTCCAGCGACATGGCTGA
>CAKPVW010000063.1 GCA_934196075.1 uncultured Anaerovibrio sp. | reverse complement strand
GGTAATAATTATATTATCCTGACAGAAAAGGGAACTCTGGAAGCCAATTCTGCTCAGATTTTCCAAAAGGGTATGGGTTTAGATGGAACTAACACCGATCCTGATGGAGTACGTCAGGATGCCAATGATGCCATTAATTTTAAGGCCGGCAAGCTGTTGCTTGACGACCAATATTACAATGATGAATATTTGACACAGGCAAATAGGATGATTAAGGCTGCTGATGGTGGAACAACTGAGGTTGTTGTCAAGGATACTGCCAGCAAGCCAATGAATCCAGGTCAGCCTGGCCAACCGGAGCAGCCAGGTCAGCCGGAGCGACCTGCTGGGGCGATTATCGAAGTTAAGACAACGGATGACCGGACACCAATGGTTATTGATAGTAATTCGCAATACCAAGAAATGCGTGCTGAAGGTCAAGGCTGGCTGCCAATAGCGGTAAAAGATAAGAGCATTGTACAACCGATGACTATAAGAGCAGTTTATGGTCCAGGTAAAATCGGTGATGAGGATGCAGAAGGAGGTTATATCAATATTGCTGTTGGCAGTGTTGATTGGACTAATCCTGGCTCTATCAAGGACAACGCTGACAATGTTGCCGATATGACTAATGTTCAGTTTAAAGCTGAAGCTGGTGATATCGTATTTACCAATGGAACTACTAAGGTCAAGGCTGAGAATCTCTATGGTGGAGATATTAGCGGACAAGATAGTACAGGAACCATTAGCATAGGTGATGTGGAGGACCGTGATAGCGGACTTAATACCAGAGCTATTGTTAAATTGGTAGGAAATACCAAATTTAATACCACTAATTGGACAAGTCTTAAAGGTGAAACAGTATCTGGTAATAATTATATTATCCTGACAGAAAAGGGAACTCTGGAAGCCAATTCTGCTCAGATTTTCCAAAAGGGTATGGGGCTGGATGGAACTAACATCGATCCTGATGGAGTACGTCAGGATGCCAATGATGCCATCAAATTTGAGGCCGGCAAGCTGTTGCTTGATGACCAATATTACAATGATGAATATTTGACACAGGCAAATAGGATGATTAAGGCTGCTGATGATGGAACAACTGAGGTTGTTGTCAAGGATACTGCCAGCAAGCCAATGAATCCAGGTCAGCCTGGACAACCGGAGCAGCCAGGTCAGCCGGAGCGACCTGATCAGCCCAGCCAGCCTATTCAGCCTCCTACAGCACGGGATATCTCCGATGTAAAGGATGACGACTATGTTGTCGGTGTTACAACTGATAAATCCAGTGTTGTAATAGGAGCTAATGGGGATTCTACCGTAAACAAATTTAATGCTACCTATCTCAATCTGGCCTCTGGGGCAGATGGTAGTATCAATAATATTACCGTTAAGGATGGCAGGATTCTCTATTTGGGCAGTGACGCAGTTGAGCGGGAATTGATTACCGTAGACAATGGCAAGCCTGCCCAGAACGTAAAACTGAATGTGCAGAATGGCAGCAAGTTAACCTTGGGCAGATTTGCTGTACAGAATCGTCTTACAGGAGATATCAAATTAACTGATAAGGATTCCGAGCTGGCTGTTGAGGGCGGTCACTTGATTGTGGGCAGTATTAATGCCAACAGAAACACCAAGGTAAGTATTGCTTCCGGGACAGCTCTGTCTACAGAGGGCGGTATTATCCTGACAGGGGCGAATATGCAGGTCAATGGCACGGTATTCAATACCAATATTGCTGGAGATAATAGTTCGACCATTCTGATTGGTAATGATGATTCAGCTGGTAAGATGCTTATTAGCGGATCTAATACAGCTGCCTTGACAGGCACCAAGGTTTTCCTGGATCCTGTTTGGAAGGATGGCGCTACTATTAGCGATGCCTCCCAGTTTGCCTTGGAATCCGCTAGCAATGTGGATTATCTTCTGACCGTAGGACGTAATTCCTTGGCCAGCCTTGGTACAGCAGATAGCACTAAGGCTATTGCTGCCTTTGGCGGTACAGGCTTGAAGTGGGGCCAGAATGATATCTCAGCTGCTCTGTATCTAGCCAAGCCAGTAATAGTAGGAGCAGGTGGTATCAAGGTGGATGGCACCGCAACGGATGTAACAGTAAATTCTGCTGTGGCTAATACTGCAGAGTTTGCAGATAATTCCCTGCTGATGGTGGATGCTTCCACCCTTGCTGGCAATCCAGCTTTGACTGTAAATACCTTGAAGGTTGCTAATAGTGCCAAGCTGTATCTGGATAATGTTTCCACTAGTGGTACTTATACCATCGTTCCTCAGTTTGCAGATACAATAGCAGCTCATGGGTGGTATACTAATCCTGCTAATATTATTACAGGCAAATTGTTTAGCACTACCCTGAATGATGACCACACCGTAACTGCCTCCCGCAAGAAATTGCAGGAAGCTCTGCCAGGGGCCGTTTTACCTAATATTGTAGATAAGATGACCTTTAGCGCAGCAGAAAAGGCCAAGAGTCCTGCCTCTGAGTTCATTGCTCAGGCAACCAATGGTCTGTATTCTGACAGTATGTCTACAGCATTGATTAATGTAGCTGCTCAGCCAGCAGAAACAGTTGGTGCAACCGCTGCTGCTGTAGAGCACAGCTTGGATTTTGCTCAGCAGGCACAGGGGCATCTGTCCTTCTTTAATGGTGCTGATGTCAAGTCCGATCAGGCATGGATTAAATACGGTCACAGAAATGGTTCTGTAGATAGTTTGGATATTGGCGGTATGTCTACCGGTTATGATAGCAAATTCAACGGTGTTACCGTAGGCTACGATCTGCCAGCTGTTGATTCCTTCCGTCATGGTTTTGCCTTCAGCTATGGCAAGGGCTCCAATGATGGTGCTTGGGAAAATGATGATTTCAATACCAAGGGTTTAAGCTGGTATGGAAGTCTGAATGTGGGCAACAACAATATGCTCTTTGATGTTGGCTACTATCATACAGAGCATGATGTTAACGGCATTTTCCATGCTAAGCCAAAGACAGATGTATTTACCATGGGTGTTACCAATGAGTTTAAACTGTCAGAGGGCAAGGATGGACATGGTGCCTTTGTACCTCACATCGGTTTGCGTTACAGCCATGTTGGTACTCCTAGCTACTCAGGCTATTTGAATGGGGCTGAGGCCTTCAGCTATCATCCAGATGGCAAGGATATCTTTACTCTGCCATTTGGCGTAGGCTACGTTTATGAAAACCAGAATGCTAATCAGACAACCAGCTTCTATGCCGACGTTGCCTATGTACCTGTTCTGGGTGGACGTTCTGCCGATATGAGAGTACAGGCTTGTGGCATCAATGCTCAGGATGTATTTGCTTATGACGCTTCCTATGGCTCCGCTTTCGTTGGCAGCTTGGGCGTAAAGCAGGAAAGTGATTCCTGGGAATGTGGCTTGAGCTATCGTTACACTGCTAATAGCAATCAGCATAGCAATGATATCATGGCCAATATAGCCTTCAAATTCTAATACTAAGGTGAATATGGTGCGGGGAGTTTTCTCCGCACCCTTTTTTTGAAAGGAATCGAATTTATGAATAGCGAAGCAGCAAAATTTGCAACATATCTAAAAGAAAATAATGTGGATAGCTTCAAATTTGAAGAGCTGCATGATGAACATGATAGCGTAATATTTCGCTCATCTTTAATCCTGCACGGGCAGTCTATTCCTTTGGGGGTTATTATTGATGACACAATTTACGCCATGATCAGGGTTAATATTGCAGTGCACGCTGTTACGGATGACAATTACCATGAAATATTCAATCTGATTATGAGGTTGAATAATAAAAGTAAATTATTCAAATATTATCTTACGCCAGATCTGTCAGTGATTATGGATGTATGTATTCCCTACGAAAAAGACAATATATCCTGTGAGCTTTTATACAGTCTGGTAGCTGTCACCGCCAAGGAAGTAGAGCATAATTATGAAGAATTTATCAGGCTGCTATTTCCTCAGAAAAAGTAATATGTAGGGGTTATAATGGACAAGGTCATATTTCTTTGATAAAATATCATTGAAAGGTAATTTGCCTTGACTAAAATGATGAGAAAAGGAAGTTGATTATGAACACAGACAGATATACCAGTCCTTTATCAGAGCGTTATGCCAGCAAGGAAATGCAGTATATTTTTTCTCAGGATAAGAAATTTACTACCTGGAGAAAATTGTGGATTGCTTTGGCTGAGACAGAAATGGAATTAGGTCTTTCTGAGAATGGCAAGCCTGTAATTTCTCAGGAACAGATTGATGAGATGAAGGCTCATGTTGATGAAATCAATTACGATGTAGCAAAGGCTAGAGAGAAGCTGGTTCGCCATGATGTTATGAGCCATGTTTACGCTTATGGTCAGCTCTGCCCAAAAGCAGCAGGCATCATCCATCTTGGCGCTACTTCCTGCTATGTTGGTGACAATACCGATATTATCATTATGCGTGAGGCATTGGAGCTGGTTCAGAAGAAATTGGTTAATGTAATTGCTGAATTGGCCAAATTTGCAGATAAATACAAGGATTTGCCTACCTTGGCCTTTACCCATTTCCAGCCAGCCCAGCCTACTACTGTAGGTAAGCGTGCTACCCTGTGGGCGCAGGAGTTTATTATGGATCTGGAGGATTTGGAGTATGTTAAGGACAGTCTGAAGCTGTTAGGCTCCAAGGGTACTACCGGCACACAGGCCAGCTTCCTGGAGCTCTTTGATGGGGATCAGGAAACCATTGACAAGATTGATCCATCTATTGCCGCCAAAATGGGCTTTAAGGAGTGTTATGCTGTTTCTGGTCAGACCTATTCCAGAAAGGTAGATACCAGAGTTGCTAATATCCTGGCAGGCATAGCTGCCAGCGCCCACAAATTGTCCAATGATATTCGTCTCCTGCAGCATTTGAAGGAGGTGGAGGAGCCATTTGAAAAGAATCAGATTGGTTCTTCTGCTATGGCCTACAAGAGAAATCCAATGCGCAGTGAACGTATTGCCTCTCTGTCCAGATATGTGATGATTGATGCTTTGAATCCTGCCATTACCTCTGCTACTCAGTGGTTTGAGAGAACATTGGATGATTCTGCTAACAAGCGTCTGTCCATTCCAGAGGGCTTCCTGGCTATTGATGGTATTTTGGATTTGTGCCTGAATGTTGTAGATGGTTTGGTAGTTTATGACAAGGTTATTACCAAGCATTTGATGGCTGAGCTTCCATTCATGGCTACTGAGAATATTATGATGGATGCTGTGAAGAACGGTGGCAACCGTCAGGAGCTCCATGAGAAGATTCGTACCCTTTCCATGGAAGCAGGCAAGAATGTTAAGCAGCAGGGCAAGGACAATAACCTGTTAGAGCTTATTGCAGCAGATCCAGAGTTTAATCTTACTTTGGAAGAACTGCAGAAGACAATGGAGCCTTCCAGATATGTGGGACGTTCTCCTATTCAGGTAGAAAAGTTCATTAAGAACGTGGTTCAGCCTGTTTTGGATGCCCACAGGGAAGAGCTTGGCATGACTGCTGAGATTAATGTGTAAATCCTTTGGTAAAAAATTTTAAATAAAAAAATCGCTA
Source organism: uncultured Anaerovibrio sp. (assembly GCA_934196075.1). Lineage (GTDB taxonomy): Bacteria > Bacillota > Negativicutes > Selenomonadales > Selenomonadaceae > Anaerovibrio. Next base: position 3,641 of record CAKPVW010000063.1, on the reverse strand, counting down.
TCCCTGACATGTAAGCACCCTCATAAGTTGGATTATTTGGTCTAACTTATGAGGGTACGCACAAGTTTGAGGGGATAGCGATTTTTTTTAGACATATATGTATTCTGCCATAACTGGCTGTAAATCCTGATTTAGCAGGCTTTCGTATACATCTTCTACTGTGCGGGTATCAGAGATTTCAAATTGGGCATCTCCCTTGTCCTCTGCTTCGGTGCAATGTTCGCCAATAGCTGTACTTACACCGGCAGAAATCTTGGTAGCGGTAATTTTGACAAGATTGTCCCGGACTCTGGCACATTCTCTGGTGGAGACTGTTATGCTGGCAAAGGGCATAAAGAGCCGATAAGCGCAAACCACCTGCAAAAGCTGGGCCTCGTGTACGTCCATAGGATTGATTTTGTCATTGTTGATAATAGGGCGCAGGCGAGGACAGGAAAAGGCAATTTCTGACTGCGGGTATTTCTTTTGCAGATAATAGGCGTGCATACCTGTGGCCAAAGCATCCTTGCGGAAATCGTCCAGACCTAGCAGAGCGGCAAAGCCCACACCTCTCATACCACCCTTGAGTGCTCTTTCCTGGGCATAAAAACGATAGGGGAAAATCCGCTTGTGTCCAGCCAAATGAAGGGTTTCGTATTTGTCAGCATGATAGGTTTCCTGAAAGACGGTAACATAATCTGCACCGCATTGATGGAGGTAGGCGTAGTCATCGCTGTTCATGGGATAAACTTCCAGGCCAATAATGCGGAAATATTTGCGGGCAATCTTGCAGGCTTCCCCAATGTATTCCACCGTGGATTTATGACGGCTTTCTCCAGTGAGAATCAGGATTTCCTGTAGACCGCTTTGAGCAATAGCGGCCATTTCCCTGTCGATTTCCTCATAGTTGAGCTGGGCCCGGCGAATGTGATTGTATCGGTTGAAGCCACAGTAGATGCAGAAGTTTTCACAGTAATTGGCAATATAGATAGGGGTAAAGAGACAAATAGAATTGCCAAAATGCTTTTCTTTTTCTAGCTTGGCCTGCTGGGCTATCTCCTCCAAAAATGGCAGGGCCGCTGGGGAAAGGAGGGCACGGAAATCCTCTGGGGTTTTGTGATTATGCTGTAGGGCATTGCGTACATCTTGAGCTGTGTAGCTATTGTAGTCATAGCTGTCCATATCGGCTAGAACCTTGTCCAGAAGGTCACTGTCCAGCACTTCCATATCAGGGAGATAGGCCATGTGATTGCTGCGGTTTTCTTTGGCCAGAAATGCCTTGGCTTCCTGGCTGATAATGCTTTCGTTAAGATGTTCATCCTTGCTCATGTCCATATCCTCCTTAGTCTCGTAAATAGCCTGTTAGAGGGGAGGATGCACTGCCCTTGTCCTGTACTCGTCCCAGCTTGGCTTCATAAGCCAGATGACCTGCTTCAATGGCCAGCTTGAAGGCTTCTGCCATAGCTGGTACATCTCCTGCGGTGGCAATGGCGGTATTGGCCATAATGGCGGCTGCACCCATTTCCATGGCCTCACAGGCCTGAGAAGGCCGGCCGATGCCAGCATCCACAATAATAGGCAGGTCAATTTCATCAATGAGAATTTGGATGAATTCCTTGGTGCATAGTCCCTTGTTGGTGCCAATAGGTGCCCCCAAAGGCATAATGGCAGCTGCACCGGCATTGACTAAATCGCGGGCTACATTTAAATCTGGGTACATATAAGGAAGAACGGTAAAGCCTTCCTTGGCTAGAATCTCTGTAGCTTTGATGGTTTCCTGATTGTCTGGCAGGAGGTATTTGCTGTCCCGCATGATTTCAATTTTGACTAAATCACTGTGACAAAGCTCCCGGGATAGACGGGCAATTCTGATGGCCTCCTCTGCATTGCGAGCGCCGGATGTATTGGGCAAAAGGGTTATGCCTTGGGGAATATAGTCCATAATATTGGCCATGCCTCCGTCATTAACTCGCCGCAGGGCCAGGGTAATGATTTCTGCTTGGGCATTTTCTACAGCTGCCTTGATAAGCTTTAGGGAGTATTTGCCGGAGCCTAAAATAAAACGGGAATTAAATTGGTATTTGCCTAATTTCCAACTCATTGTTTTGCCTCTTTTCCTAAATGGTTAATAATTAATTCTGCTGCCATATTGGCTTCGTGGGCGGCGCAAATTGCTACCCGGGGAGCCATAAGGGATTGCTGGTCATTGCCACTGATATTGTCTCCGCTGAGATAGAATTTGGGGAGAATTTTTTTGGTTTGTATCAAATTGCTTTCGCCATATCCAGCCATGCCGTTGCCGGATAGAAGCCATTTGTCTGGCATTTGCTCCAAGACAATATTAACCAGCATAGCTTTGTTTTCTGGCACATCGAAGGCCTCACAGATAATATCTGCCTCCCGAAAGAGGGATGAAATCTGGTCTGCCGTAATCTTTAAGCAATCTGTTTTTACCTGTAGATATGGGTTGATTTCTAAGATTTGCTCTTTGAGGGCATCTGTTTTGTATTGGCCCAGATGGCGAATAAAATAATGCTGTCTGTTGAGATTGGTTAAATCCACCTTGTCAAAATCAACTAGATGGAGATGTCCTACGCCAATGCGGGCTAAAGCAATGGCAATATTGGAGCCTAGTCCACCAAGGCCGGCAATGGCAATTTTGGCTTTGCTTAGTTTGTCCTGTACTGCCTTTCCATGACGTTGGCATAGGGCGGTGTAAATTTCTTCCTGTGTTGGCATGGTATCAGCCTCCTCCTACAAATGATACTATTTCCAGCGTATCACCTGTATTGATTACCTGTGTGCTGTAAGCTTTTTTGGGGACTATCTGTCCATTTAGCTCTATGGCCACTCGGTCAATTTTGCAATTTTTGGCTTCCAGATATTGTTGTAGAGTGGTGTTTTCCATCAAATCCGTTGGCTGGCCATTGATTTTGGCGTTAATCATTGTTGCACCTCCATACAAATTTATATAAAAAAAGAGTCCACAAAAGAGTACACCCGCGGTGGTGCACCCCTTCATGAACTCTCATTCAATCACTTGGTCAACTCTATGAGTTTGTTGTTTATTAGTGTAATGCTTTTGGGGCGGATTGTCAAGGAGGATTGTAGGAACATGCAAAAGCATTTTCTTTGTATAATGTAGGGGTTATAATGAGGGGTTGACAAGATATATTGCAATATTGTAATATATCAATACAGAGGTGATATTTGTGGAAAAAAATAATGATCAAAAGGAATTGCAGGAATTGGCGGAGATGTTGAAGGCTTTGGCTCATCCTGTTAGATTGTGTATTGCTAGGGGCTTGTGGAGGAACGGCAGCTGTAATGTAACCCATATGCAGAATTGCTTGGAAGCTCCTCAGTCTACGGTGTCGCAGCATTTGGGCAAGCTAAGGCAGGCGGGGATTATTGAGGGTACTCGCAAGGGAGTGGAGATTAGTTATTCCCTGAAGGATAAAAGGATAGAGAAGCTGCTGGCGGATTTATTTGAGGCATAAATAGATTCTGATTTGCAGGGCCATACATCCCATTTTTCCGAGAGACAGCCTGCGGTCATAACGACTTTTGCTCTGTCGGCTAAATGACCCTGCCTGATAGTTTATCCTTACGCAGAGATACCGCTTGTCGCTGAGCCAATTCACAGTGACCGGAATGGCAGA
>CAKPVW010000062.1 GCA_934196075.1 uncultured Anaerovibrio sp. | reverse complement strand
CATGACACTTTTGCGTCAGGAGGCTTCCTGCTTTTGCGAAGCAAAAGTGAGCCCGGTGACACTCTCTACTATTCCGGTCACTGTGAATTGGCTCAGCGACAAGCGGTATCTCTGCGTAAGGACAAATCATCAGGCAGGGTTATTTAGCCGACAGAGCAAAAGTCGTTATGACCGCAGGCTGTCTCTCGAAAAACCTGAGGTGTATAGCTCTACAAATCAGAATTTATACAACAAATTTTGGAAGTTAATTGCTCATAAAACCCAATTATAGTATAATTAATTATAGATTAATTAGGTTTTGTATTATGTACAGGAGAGAAGTGTATGAGCAGATTAAAAGTAGAGACTCCTGATCGGGTTCAGCTGACAGTTGAGAAGCTGTACAAGGACCTGGAGCGTCATATTATTGCCTCACCACCTGGATTGTGTCCAGTGGATTTGCAACTGTCTTTTTTAAAGGTTTGTCAGGCCCAGACCTGTGGCAAGTGTGTACCCTGTCGAGTAGGCCTGCTCCAGCTGCAGCATTTGTTGGAGGATGTTCTAAGTGGCAAGGCGACCATGAAAACCTTGAATTTGATTGAGAAAACGGCCAAGAATATCGAAGCTAGTGCAGACTGTGCTATTGGCTATGAGGCGGCTCATATGCTTGTGGCTGGTTTTGACGGCTTCCGTGAAGATTATGAGCATCATGTCAAGGAAGGGTGTTGTTCTGTTCATGCTCAGCACGCTATTCCATGTGTGGCTCTGTGCCCAGCCCAGGTAGATATTCCTGGCTATGTAGCCTTGGTAGGAGAAAAGCGCTATGCGGATGCAGTTCGCCTTATCCGTAAAGACAATCCTTTCCCTACAGCCTGTGCTATGATTTGTGAGCACCCATGTGAGGCTCGTTGCCGTCGCAGTATGGTGGATGTTTCGGTGAATATCCGTGGGCTGAAGCTGATGGCTGTAGAACATGCTCGTGCCAATACAGTACCTATACCAGAAAAATGCGCCAGCACAGGCAAGAAGGTAGCTATTATCGGTGGAGGTCCTTCTGGTCTTTCCGCAGCTTATTATCTGGAACTCATGGGTCATCATGCCGTGGTCTTTGAAGAAAAAAAGAAACTAGGCGGCATGCTGCGTTATGGCATACCAAATTATCGCTTCCCTCGTGAGCGATTGGACGAGGATTTGCAGGTTATTCTCAGCACTGGAGTAGAGGTACATTTAAATACTCGAATCGGTGAGGACGAAGGTGAGGTTGCGCTGGAGAGTCTCAATAAGGAATATGATGCTGTCTACATAGCCATTGGTGCCCATACAGATAAGAAAATCGGTATTGAGGGTGAGGATGCCAAGGGAGTTATCTCTGCTGTTGAACTGCTAAAACGCATTGGTGATGACGATATGCCTGATTTCAAGGGCAAGGATGTAGTTGTTATCGGTGGTGGTAACGTAGCTATGGACTGCACCCGTTCAGCTATTCGTCTTGGGGCTCGCAAGGTAGGTATTGCCTACAGACGCCGTCAGGAGGATATGACTGCTCTGCCTGAAGAGATTGAGGGCGCTATTGCCGAGGGTGCAGAGCTATATGGTTTGAAATCTCCTCATCATATAGAGGCTGATGAAAACGGTAATGTAGTAGCTCTTTGGGTAGAGCCTCAGATTATTGGCCCTATTGATGCTTGGGGAAGAGCTCGCCCTATTCATGCGGATGTTCCATTACTGCGTATTCCATGTGATGTGATTGTAGTAGCTATTGGTCAGGGAATCGACAGTAAAGCCTTTGAGGATGCAGGCATTAGCTTGAAGCGCGGTGCCATTGCTGCAGCCATGACCGGTGAGGTAGAGAATGCAGATGGTATCTTTGCTGGTGGTGACTGTGCAACAGGGCCAGCTACCGTAATTAGGGCTATTGCGGCTGGCAAGGTAGCTGCAGCCAATATTGATGAATATTTGGGCTATAAGCATAGTATTTCCTGTGATGTACAGATTCCAGAACCAGATTTGGCAGAGAAACTGCCATGCGGCAAGGTGCAGATTGCGGAGAAGGAAGTTAATATTCGCAAAAATAATTTTGAGCCGATGGAAATCTGCATGAGTGAGCAGGAGGCTTGTCAAGAGGCTGGACGTTGCCTGCGGTGTGATAAATTCGGGTTCTCTGCTCTGAAGGGAGGTCGCAGACTTAGATGGTAAATGTAAAAATTGATAGTATAGATCTCTCTGTAGAGGAAGGCACCACCATATTGGAAGCTGCCAAAAAATTGGGGATATATATACCTCATTTGTGCTTTTTGAAGGGTATCAATGAAATTTCGGCCTGTAAGGTTTGTGTAGTAGAGATTCAGGGAAAAAATAAGCTGGTAACAGCCTGTTCCACTCCTGTAAGTGACGGCATGGTTGTATTTACCAATTCGGCCAAGGTACGCAGTGTCCGCAAGTCCAATGTGGAACTGATACTTTCCCAGCATGATTGCCTCTGTGCTACATGTGTCCGTTCTGGTAATTGTCCTTTGCAGACTCTGGCTGGTCATTTGGGAATTTATGATCTTCCTTTTGAGCGTCAGGTTACAGAACAAGCTTGGGATAATGATTTTCCTTTGATTCGAGACTCCAAGAAATGTATCAAATGTATGCGCTGTCTACAGATTTGCAGCAAGGTACAAGGCTGTGACATTTGGGATGTGCAGAATACCGGTGCGTATACCAATATCAGCACGGTGGATAATATGCCGATTTCTAAGGCCAAATGTACTCTTTGTGGTCAGTGCATCACTCATTGTCCTACTGGTGCCTTGAAGGAAAGAAATGACCTGCCAGCTATTTATGATATTCTGGCGGATCCTAACAAGGTTACTGTGGTGCAGATAGCACCTGCTGTTCGTACAGCTTGGCTGGAGCGCAGTGATATGGAGCCGGGAATTGACACCGAGGGACGTTTGGTGGCAGCCCTGAAACGCATGGGCTTTGATTATGTACTGGACACAGTTTTTGCTGCAGATGTTACTATTATGGAGGAAGGCACAGAGCTGTTGGAGCGTTTGTCTGATGACAAGCATATGCCTATGTTCACTTCCTGCTGTCCTGGTTGGGTTTCCTACCTGACCATGAATCATCCTGAGATGTTGCTTAATTTGTCCACAACCAAGAGCCCACAGCAGATTTTTGGCGCCTTGGTCAAGACTTATTTTGCCAAGAAAACAGGGGTAGCACCAGAAAATATATGCTCTATTTCTATTATGCCATGTGTTTCCAAAAAAAGAGAGGCAGCCTTGGGCTCCATGAAGGCCAGTGGCTACCAGGATGTGGATTATGTGCTGACCACTCGAGAAATGGTTCGCTTGCTGAGGGCAGAGCATATCGATCCACGTGGCTTGAAGGAAATGCCATTTGATTCTCCTATTGGGGATGGCACAGGTGCAGGCACACTCTTTGGTGTCACTGGTGGCGTTATGGAAGCAGCTCTGCGCACAGCCTATAAAGTGGTAACAGGAGAGGAAGCTCCAGAGGATGCCTTCAAGGCGGTGCGGGACAATCGTACTGAGGGCCGGGAAAACGCCATTAGCTTGGGCGGTATACGCACAGCAGATTTTGATATTGCTGGCAGAACCTTGAAAACCTGTGTGGTTAGTGGTTTAAAAAATGCAGAAAGAGTGATTCGCCAGATAAAAAATGGCAAGGTTCATTACGATTTCGTAGAGGTTATGGCCTGTCCAGGAGGCTGCGTTGGTGGCGGCGGCCAGCCAATTCACGAGGGCTGCGAATGGGCTATTCAGCGCGGTGAACGACTCTATAATCTGGATAAAGAGCGAAAGCTGCGCCGTTCTCATGAAAACCCTCAGGTACAGCAGCTTTATAAAGAATTTTTAGAAGCGCCCCTTAGCGAAAAAGCGGAGAAATTGCTTCACACCCAGCATGTATGGGAAAAAAATTATCGTTAAAATAAATAAGAGCCCTGACGAAACTTCGTCAGGGCTCTTATTGCTATCCAATAGCAAAGGGTAGGAAATCAAATATGGGATATTAGGGGTTATTTAATATCAATTTTGGTATTGCGCTGAACCTCAGGGGATTTAGGCATAACAACCTTCAGAACACCGCCTTCAAATTCAGCATCAATCTTGCTTTCGTCAATGCTGTCAATATAGAAGGAACGGCTGATGGTGCCAGTATGACGCTCACGGCGGATGTAGTTGCCCTTGTCATCCTTCTGGTCATTGCTTTCGTCCTTATGCGCCTCAATCGTCAGATAGTTGTTATCGTAGTTCAGAGAAATATCCTTTTTGTCTACGCCTGGCAAATCGGCAATCAGCTCATAGGAATCACCATTATCCTTTACATCAACCTTCATATTTGCGGTCATAGGCATATCGCCAAAGCCGGCAAAGGGATTGCTGAAGAAGGAATCGTTAAAAACGTCAAACAGGCTGTTGAAGCCATCCTCTCTCTTGGCAACTTCGTTATTTTTCTTGGAACCAAATGGAACTAAACCGAACATAATTAGGACTCCTTTCAAAGAATCACGCTAAATTAAAATACATAGGGAAGAGTATTAGTTATGTATGTGAGAACTACTAATTTTAGTTAAGCAACAAGGCTATGTTTCACGTTACTCGTTGTTTTGACTCCCTGAGTAGCTCTTTGACTTTTTGCTCTTTCTGATTATTATTATAGCCATATTAGTCAAAAAGTCAAGAAAAAGTTTTGATTTTTTGACTTTTATCTTGGGAATAAGTTGAATGTAGCATGACTAGTGTATTTCTGCTATAACGAGGTGTCCGATGTTCCTCACCTCTATAGGTGGCGGGATGTCGTGTTAATGACAAGGGGGGGCCAATATCTCTACCCTCGTCGAAACCCCATTGAAAGAAAATGAAAAAATCATTTTCTTTGAATAGTATAGGGGTTATAATGTAAAATATGATTTATTATTTTGTGGTAAATAAAATGGAAGTGTATAACTAATGGAGATTAATTTAGATAAAAATGCACCTATTGGTGTGATGGATAGTGGCATGGGAGGAATCAGCGTCCTTAGGGAGTTGGTGCAGCTGCTGCCCCATGAAAATTTTATTTTCTATGGAGATTCTGCCAATGCGCCTTATGGCAGCCGCAGTACAGAGAATATCTATGAATTGACAGAAAATGTGGTGCAGAAGCTGATAGCCAAAGGGGTTAAGGGTGTTGTTATTGCCTGCAATACAGCTAGCAGTGCAGCAGGGCGTCGTTTGCGGGAGGAATATCCACAGCTTCCTATTGTGGCCATTGAACCAGCTTTGAAGCCAGCGGTAATAGGCTGTCCTAATGGCAGGGTAGTGGTGCTGGCCACAGAGGCTACTCTGCGAGAAAAAAAGTTTGCTAATCTTTTGGAGCAGTGGCAAAGCAAAGCTGAAATTATCAAGCTGCCATTGCCAGGACTGCCGGAATTTGTCGAGCGAGGGGAGTTGGATTCTCCCGCCCTGCGAGAATTTTTGCAGGGGTATTTCAAGACTTTGGGGAATGCACCAGTAGATGGTGTGGTGCTGGGATGCACGCATTATCCCTTTGTTCGTAAAGTTATAGGAGAGCTGTTGGGATCTCAGGTCAAAATATACGATGGAGCAGCTGGTACAGCTAGACAGCTTAGAAGGAGACTATTTCGCCGTCAGCTTTTGTCTGATAGACAGGAAATGGGGCAGATTGAATGGCTGAACAGTAGTCAAAGTCCAGAGATGATAAATTTATCACAAAAATTATTTCATATTCAGATTGATTGAGCTTTCATACAAGAAAAGCCATTGACAGAAATTTAGAAGTCATATACAGTCGTAGGGACTGGCAACTCTAGAAATTTGTCAATGGCTTTTTATTTTATTTGAAAAAATTTGCTTATGATATGTTAAAGTCCTGCTATTCCCAATAACAATCCACATACTCCGCTAAGGGCTAAAAGATTTATTACACCCATTTTGCGACGGACAGCAATCAAGGCAAGGGCCAAAATGATAATGCCCTTGGTATCAAATAGATTAAAATTAGTAGGCATTGTCTCTGTGTTCCAGATAGATAGGTAAACAAAGCTAAGTCCTGCGACAAAAATCAAGGCGATGACAGCAGGTCGCAATCCGTTTAATATACCCTTGATAGCACTGATATCTCCATATTTTTTCAGCAGCCAAGTTACGCCTAGGCATAGAATTAAGGAAGGAGTCACAAAGCCTATTGTAGCAGCAATTGAACCCCAGAAGCCAGCAATTTTGGTGCCGGCAAAGGTAGCAGCATTAATGCCAATAGGTCCAGGGGTCATCTGGGAGATGGTGAAAATATCAATAAATTCATTCATGGTAAGCCAATGATAATTATCTACCACCGCTGCTTGAATCCAAGGCATAGAGGCGTAGCCACCACCTACACAGAATAAACCGATTTTGAAAAACTCCCAATAAAGTAGTAAGCAAATATCCATGTTGGTGCCTCCTTAATTGTATTTTGGGTTGCGCAAAAGTGCCAGACCAATTAGACCATCCACAATAACGCAGTACATAAGATTAACGTCAAAGACTAGTACGGCAAGCATAGTACCAAAGAAAATTAAGCAGGGAAGGATAAGCTTTTTTTTGAAGAGTTTCTGTACTAAATTGATAACTACATTGATAATAATGGCAGTAGCACCACACTGCATACCCTTTAATACCAATTGTATGTAGTGATTATGAGCAAATAAATCATAAAATAGAGCTATAAGAGACATGGTAATTAATGGTGGTAATATAGTTGCCATCAAGGTTACCATGGTACCCATCAGACCGGACATGCGATAGCCCAGCATAATAGAAGCATTGATAGCCATAACTCCTGGCATGGATTGGGCAATGGCCACAATATCCAAAGTTTCTTTATCGTCTATCCAGCCGTATTCATCAACAAATTTGGCCTTTAAAAGAGGAATGATAACCATACCCCCTCCTACGGTAAAAGCGCTGATGAGAAAGGTGCTTTTGAATAGTATCCAGTAAAAATGCCGGGTGCCCGGTTGAATCGTTAATTTTTGTTCTGGCATTGCCAAACCTCCTAAATATTATTTCTTCTTAATTATATCATTTTTGCTTGTGAAACGCAGAAAATTTAGTTAAATTTTTGTAGTATTTCAGGCTAAAAAGTGGTATTATACACTAGAATAATGTTGTATTACAAGTAGTGAGCATTCTTGAATAGGATGCCTATCAGGAAAGGTTGTGTTACAAGGACAATGAACGAGCCAAAAATGAACAGAGGGTTGAAAAATCGCCATTTGCAGCTTATTTCCCTAGGAGGAATTATTGGCAGCGGCTATTTTTTAGGAACCGGATATGTATTGGAAAAGGCAGGCCCTGCAGCCATTTTATCATATCTTTTGGGTGGGGCAATTGTATTGTGTGTTATGCTTTGTCTGGCTGAACTGGCTGTGGCTGAGCCCATAGCAGGTTCATTTGTTACTTATGCCCGAAAATACATTGGTCCTACCTGGGCTTGTGGCGTAGGCTGGACCTATTGGATGACCTGGGTGTCCTATGTGCCATCAGAAATGATTGCTGCGGGCATCATTATGAATAATTTTGTTCCTCAGATAAGCCAATTGTGGTGGGCGGTTCTTTTTGGTTTGCTTGTAACAATTGTCAACTTGTTCCATGTGGATAAATTTGGCGAAGTGAATTTTGGCTGGCTATTATTAAGATAGTGGCTTTGATTGCTTTTAGTATTGTAGGTTTTTTGATTATCATGGGTATTATTGGTCAGCAGGGATATATTGGCAGCAGTATTTTCCTAGGCAGTGGGGGCTTTGCGCCACATGGATATTGGTCAATTATTCTTACTATGACCATTATTCTGGTCAATTTTCAGGGAACAGAAATTATTGGTTTAGCTGCTGGGGAGTGCAAGAATCCAGAGAAGAGTATTCCTATGGCTGTGCGGAATGTAACCTGGCGAATTATCGCTTTGTATATTATTCCAATTTCAATTTTGATTTCGATTCTGCCATGGGATCAGGCAGGTTTGGATGATAGCGTTTTTGCTGTAGCCATGGCTAACTATGGTCTAGATAGATTTGCAGCTCTTTTTGCTTTTGTGGTGCTGACAGCGGCGTTATCCTGCTCCAATTCCGGACTTTACGGTACCAGCCGGGCTATGTATTCCTTGGCTACTTTGGGAATGGCCCCCAAGAAGCTGGCAGAGCTGAATAGTAATGGCATGCCCAAGAATGCAGTGCTGATTTCTATTGTGTCCTGCTGGTTTATCATTTTGCTGTACAGCTTTGACGCCAGCGCAGCAGTTTATACCTATTTATTGGCTTTATCTGGTTTTACAGGAGCTATAGCCTGGATTTCTATTTGCTGGAGTCAATATAGATTTCGCAAGCAGGTGGTGGCTGATGGCAGTTTTGCCACTCTGAAATACAAAACCCCATTTTTCCCATATGTAACCTTATTTGGTATTTGGGCTCAGGTTTTTTGCTTGGTGGTTTTGGCCTTTGAACCGGATTTGCGGGAAAGCCTGTTGGTGGGAGTTCCCTTCTTGATTGTGCCTATGGTGGTATATAGAATTCAACGGTGGAGATTGCGTAGAGCGGCAGTTTCCCAATAAAATTGTATCTTTTAGGGGCATGGTGTGGGGTACTGCACCATGTCTTTTTTTTACATAAATTTAATGCAAAATTTGCTATACAAAAGCATTAATATTTGTTATAATATCATTAGTTAAAGGACAGACATACTGTTGTATGCCTGTAGTATAAAAGGAGGAATTTTTAAATGAAAGTAACAGTTGTAGGCGCAGGTAATGTAGGAGCAACAGCAGCAAACGTAATTGCCAGCGCAGGTTATGCTAGCGAAGTAGTTCTGCTCGATATCAAAGAGGGCGTTTCCGAAGGTAAGGCTATGGATATGATGCAGACTGCACAGATCCTGAACTTCAACACTACTATTACCGGTGTTACCAACGACTATGCAGCTACTGCAGGTTCCAAGGTTGTTGTTATCACTTCCGGTATTCCTCGTAAGCCTGGTATGAGCCGTGAGGATCTTATCGGCGTTAACGCTGGTATTGTTGGCAGCGTTATTGAGCAGGCTGTAAAGTATTCTCCAGATGCTATCTTCATCGTAATCTCCAACCCAATGGATGCTATGACCTATTTGGCACTGAAGAATTCCGGTCTGCCTAAGAATCACGTAATCGGCATGGGCGGTATGCTCGACAGCTCCCGTTTCCGTTATTTCCTGTCCAAGGCTCTCCAGAAGGCTGGCTATCCAGCAACTCCTACCGACATTGAGGGCATGGTAATCGGTGGTCATAGCGATAAGACCATGGTTCCTCTCGGATCCATTGCTACTTACAAGGGTATTCCTGTATCTCACCTCCTCAGCGAGGCAGAGCTTGAGGATGCTATTGCACAGACCAAGGTTGGCGGTGCTACCCTGACTAAGCTGCTGGGCACTTCCGCTTGGTATGCTCCTGGTGCTGCTGCCGGTGAGCTGGTTAAGTCCATCATCACTGATGGCAAGAAGCTCATTCCTTGCTGTGTATATCTCGAGGGCGAGTATGGCGAGGATGATCTCTGCATCGGTGTTCC
>CAKPVW010000061.1 GCA_934196075.1 uncultured Anaerovibrio sp. | reverse complement strand
AAGGCTGATAGCAAGCAAATAGCTGAATAAAATAAGAACCGGTAATTCAAGAAATTGGATTGCCGGTTCTTTTTTTATTTCAGATTTAGTGTTGTATTGCCGTTGGATAATATCCCTTCCTCAGTTCCACAATCAGGTCATCTAGTCTAGTAGAGAAATGCTCCAAGGTAGCTTGGAGCTTCAGATAGCATTGTGGCTACCATGTTTTCCATGGCCTTCAACACCTCTTTGCTAATGTGATGTTGGCACTCCTTTGCCTTTAGGCGTGGAGTGTGTAAAATATCGAATAAATATGATATAATATATTCAGAGGAGGTGGTTAAAATGTACTTAAAAAATAGAAAAAGAGCTGCCTTAGTATGTCAGGTAAGAGCTAGTATAAGATGTTTTCCAGAACTTCCATATCAGGAAATAATTGCTGTTTTCAAAGGTGTCAGGCCGTTAACTCAGGACATATATTGCTATTTTTACGGTTTTTTTGAGGAGTGTTCTCCTAAATTAATAAAACGATTCATGGAGGAAGAAAATATTTCTAGGACACAGATTGTGGACATTTTTGATTCACTGCCAGAATTAGGAGAAAAATATTTCTTTAGAAAGGCTATAGCAGATGGACAATTCTAATTCAAAAATCTTGTTAAATAGGGCTATTAAAATATTAGATTATGCTGACATAGATATTAGTTCTTGGGCAATAGGTGGAGGAACAGTCTTGGCACATTACTATAATCATAGACTCAGTAAAGATATTGATATTTTTATAGATGATATGCAATTATTAAGTTTATTATCGCCAAGATTCAATGATATATCAGAGAATGCGGATGACTATGATGAAATGGCAAATTATATCTCATTAGCTTTTCCAGAAGGGAAAGTAGATTTTATTGTCGGTTCACAATTAACAAATTTCAAATCACAGAAGCAGTTGTTTCTAGGTCATGACGTATATTTGGAAGATGCTGTTGAGATTGTTGCCAAGAAAATGTATTATCGTGGTTCAGCAGCTATGGCCAGAGATATTTTTGATCTAGCTGTTGTTTATTCTTATAGACCTAAAGATATAATTGATACTTTCAGTAAATTCCCAGCAAAAACTAGGAATTTCTATAAGACATTTTATAATCTTACAATGGAGAAAAATGCTCAATACAGTACAGCTCAAGCAAAAAGTATTTTACCAGATGGTTTGAGGTACATTGGTAAGGAAATGGAAATATGTATGTCTCTAGAAAAGGAGCTTCAGAAAAGAGCATCTGGCAATTAATGCAGGATGCTCTTTTTTCGGTCTTTATGCCTGGATAGTGGCTGTATAATATCCCTTTCGCAGTTCCACAATCAGGTCATCTAGTCTAGTAGAGAAATGCTCCAATGTAGCTTGGAGCTTCACTAGTAGATAGCATGATACCGCAATGGGGAAGCCTGTGGTAGAGATAGCTTTGAGTAGTGTATCGTCCATATAATTCCTTTCTGCCAAAAACAAAGGGCCGCCGCTTTGGTGTGGTTATCATATCACACTGGCGGCAGCCCATGTTTTGACTGTGCTTTATAATAAACTTCTAATAATTTTTAAAATGTGGATAGCACACGGGGATGGGCTATCCTGAGACAACTACCTAACAGATATGAGTAAAAGCTGTTAGGTTTTTAGAGGTTAGACCTGTCCGTAGGAGAACGGACTAGAACTTAGTGATCTGTCACGGAAGCAAGTTCAGGGGGAATCTGCTTCCATGTAGCAGATCAGGTTGATGCAATCAGGTCTTGTAGAAAATCCCATCGCAACTGGGCGGGGAGATTTTCCTGCCTGTTTGTATGGCCTTTAGGCCTCTGGCAGTTCCGTAACAATAGTATTACGGATATAGGCCTTCTTGACACCATCAAGCTTGTCAGATTCTTCACCGGTATAGGTAAAAACCTCCTTGGCTACAATGTCCTTCATCACACCATAGACCTCAGCACCGGTAACATCCTGCCTTGGGTTGGCAAGGGAAATGGTCTTGGTGGTGTTGCCACGGGTAAAGACCATGTTGAGTTTGCTGTTGCTAACCATATAGTCACTCCTTTCTAAAATCGTTCTAAATAGGCATTAGAAATCCAGCTGATTTCTATCAGGCAGCTTCCAAAGCTACCGTATCAACACGATAGGTAAGCTCAGGCAGTTCTCTGAACAGTGGCGCAATCTCATTTGCCACAGCCTTGATATCATCATCGGTGGCCAGGCCGTTCAGATTGTTGATGGTTTTCTTGTTATAAACAATTTCACCATTTTTTTCCTCGTCAGTAGGAAAGCCAAACTGAATAGCAGTAGACTGGACAGTACGTTTTACCATAAACATGCTCCTTTCTTTGGGTTAAAAAATATGCTTCTTAGGCTGCCTGCTCATCATTCAGCTCAGTAACAACTACTTCGCTGAGGTAGGCAGTCTTGACACCATCCACAACCTGCTTGTTGGCAAGGATAGCATTGCGGGCTACCATGTTTTCCATGGCCTTCAACACCTTGCCTTTAGTCAGGTTTGGATTTGGATCGGTAATGGTGAGAGTCCGGCTGGACTTGTCACGGGAAAATACCAGATGAAGATCTGCTGACATAATAACATCTCCTTTCGCTAGATAATAATACTACTACATGGGGAATCAGCCGTTCAGGTCACAGGTATCTGTGCGCAGAACCTGGCCTAGAGGCATGGTCTGAAGTCTAGACAGGGCAGTGCCTACTGACAGCATATCTTCATCAGACAGGTCAGTATTGATATCTTTGAAACTGCGGGTAGAATACTTGGGATTCTCCTTGGCATCCTGACCGCTGACCAGCTTCAGCTTCAGGGTAGAAGCAATGATTTCCTTCTGCATGGTGCATCCTCCTTTCTCTGTGGTTGTTAGCCTTGCTCTTGGCTACAACCTTATGATACGTCTATGACATGTCATAGGCAAGGGGTGTATACGGAAATAACTAATGCAAAACGGCAAAATAGATTAATCTTTTCAAGTTTAGTCGCAAAAATAGGTCTTGACAAGAAAAATGGCACAAGGAGACTGGGCAAATCTCCTTGTGTCATATTTTTGATAATTTAGTTTAAAGTCTTTATCTGAGGTCAAGAAGGAAAAATTGGTATATCAGGCAGGACGGAAACTTTCCCAGCCCTTTACTGGTTCAGTCCGACGGGGCATAGGCTTGTCCAAGCCCATCTTGCGCTGCCAGAGAAGTTTATCGCAGTCATCCAGTTTTATGCCCAAGGCATCCTGTTTGCCTCTTTTGTGAGAAGTGACAGCAATATCAGGAGATTCATTTAATGCTTTTTCATAGAGATGATTCAAAGCCTCAAGAACATCTTTAGCTGTGTATTTCCTAATCATCCTGATAAGTTCCATTTTTTCATTGTAGGTTGGCTCTCGGTTAACGCAGACATTATAGGTATTGAAGCAGAAATAATAATCTTCTTCTGTAGGATTATGTATACTACCTTTCTTAGAAGAATTATCAGTACGTATACTATCATTCTTAGAAGAACTAACAGAATGAAAATGTCTGTCTTTGTCTTTGTCTATATTAGGCGATTGGGAAGCCTTGTGGCACAAGGGATTGGAGGTATCGACCGTTCCTGTTTTGGTACCCGAAACAGGAACGGTAACAGGAACAGTAACAGGAACGGTGCCGGAGTCAGGTGGATTTACTGTTCCTGTTTGGGCACCCGAAACAGGAACGGTGTCAGGGATTACTGTTCCTGTTTGAGCACCTGAAACAGGAACGGTGTCAGAATCAGTTTGATTTACTGTTCCTGTTTGAGTACCCGAAACAGGAACAGTGTCGCACATAAAATCAGGAGTGAAATTATCAGAGTTTGCAGAAATATCCTTGGATTTATCCTCTGGCACATCATCTTGTATATTAAAGCTGCTGGAATTGCCGTAGAGGGGGACAAGGCGGATTTCTGTATTCTGCTTGTTTCCTCTTTTGCCAACTCTGGTTTCAATATATCCAAGTTCCTTTAGTACATTCATACCTAGAATAACATTGCTGGAAGATTTGGAACCTACATCTGACATAATGTCACGTATGCTCATGGGGAGCCATTCGTGTTGCCAATAGTCCCGGTTGAAGGTCTGAAAAATAGTTAAATAAACTAAGACTGTGTTAGCGGAAAGGTGATCCCTCTTGCGCCACTCCAAAAATGCATTCATTTGGTAGATATAATGTATCTTGCTCATTATGCAACCTCCTCGCTAATAGTTGTTGCTTCGTCTTTGGTTATAGAAAAAGCGTTTGTGTATTGTCTGCGTTGGCTTGGCCCTTTGGTTTCTAGGACAAGGCATTTGGCTGTCAGTCTGTCAATAATACGTTCGGAATACATATACTTTAGCTCTCGGCAGTTTTTGTTGGTAGTAACAATAGTTGTTTTGTTGTTGGCATGACGGCGGAAAATAATCTGCTCCAATTTGGATTTTACATAATCAGGTCGAGTGCCCTCTGCTCCTAAATCATCCAGTACCAGTACAGATACCTGACAGAGTATCTGCATACGCTGGGAATATGCGGATTTGTTTTCACGTTCCAAAACGGACAAATCATCTAACAGACTCATTACCAGTTCCATACGGCCGTGGATGCCTGACTTGAAGCAGGCAAGAAGAATGGCAGCGGCATAGGAGCTTTTGAGGGTGCCACATGGGCCGGTAATAATAAGTCCATGTCCATTTTTGACGCAATTTTCTAGATTATTGATAAAGGAGGCTACACGATAATGAACATATTCCAATTGTTCAGGAACACCTTGTTTATCAATATAATCAATGGTGCAGTTATGGAACACAGGAGGTAAGCCGGCTGCAGTAATATTATTTTTATTCTTGTACTTATTACGGATTTTTTCCTTGGCAATATTCTCCTGTTCATCAATAAGCTGTTTTGTATGCTTTTGCTGAGCAAGTTCTATGGCCTTGGCAGGGCTGATTTCTCCACGAAGCTCATAGTCCATTTCTTCTTGATGGGCTTTGTCTTTTTCAGTATTGTACAGGTGGGATTTGTGCATTATAGTTATAGCCATATGCCGGTAATTTTTTTCCATATGAAGTAGGTTGGCTAGGTATCGCCATTGTATAATCTGGCAGAGTTTTTTTTCATCATCAGTAAGGGGCAGTGTGTCAATCTGTTCCTTGGTTAATGGTTTGTCTAAAGGTACATCAATAGGCAGGCTAAAGGCAATAGCTATGCCGGTATAATCAATAACAAGCTGTCCGTCAATAAAAGTAGTTTCGGGTTCGTCAATCATATCTAAAATTCTCCTATCCTCATTTTTATGCTGTCTGGCAAGGAATAGCAAGCACATCCTCACGCATACCATTCAGCTTGTCGCAAACATCTTCTGTTAAAATTGTTGGAATATGGTAATGAGCCTTGCGCTGTGGGTGTGTTACTACCAGCATACCGCACTTGACAAGCTGTTGTCTCAGCCTACAGAAATAGCCGTGAGAAATATCGAGATTGCGGAGCAGTTTGTGCTCTGGTATCTCTCCCTGACCAAGCCGACAGATTTCAGTCAGCAAATCCAATGTTGACGCTTTTTTCATAAAAAATCCCCCTCTAAAAAAATACAGTGCAGTTAGAATTTATTTTATGTTTATGTGCCTTATATTTAAATAATATTCATATCTAATCTGCACTCACAAAAATAATTATACACTAAATTTAGAGAAAAAGGAAATTAAATTCCGAAAATATACTTAAATATTTAAGAAAAATAGATGTTGCGGTTTAATAATATAACGAGGTGTCCGATGTCCCCCAACTCTATAGGTGGCGGGAAGCTGTGCTAATGACAGGGTGGAGCTAATATCTCCACCCTCGTGGTCACCCCATTGAAAGAAAATGAAAAAATCATTTTCTTTGAATAATGTAGGGGTTATAATTACATTTAAGTATTTATATATAATAGTCAGAAAATTCGGAAAAATATGCTTGCAAGAATACAATAAAACCTCTATAATGGCAAATAAGAGATGTGTATCTACAATAGCGAATAGCGTAGATATTAATAAAAGCTTTGGGGGGATGAATTTTGCAAAGTATAGGGGATGTATTGAAAGGTTTGTGGGATGATTTTGGCGGGATAAGGGCAAAATTTGCTGATTTTTCTTGGGAGCCAGCTCAATGGCTGAAGCAGGGCAGGGAATGGTTTGACCATAGGCCATGGCTGGGCGGAGCTTTGGCTGTCATGCTGCTGTTATTAGGTGGTTTGGCAGTTTGTTGGCCAGAACAGACTGCAGGGGAAAATAGTGCTGGAGGCAAGCGAAATATTACGCAGGATAGTGGTACATTGGCTGCCAAGGAAGGGCAAAGACTTGAGATAAAGGGGCTGGAGGAGGCTGCTCAGGCTAAAACATTGAGAAATCCCTTTACCCCGGATCATACCTTTATCAGCAAGGCAGGGGGCGGCAAAGAGCCAGAGAAGAAGTCCGCAGTTAATAAGGAGAGTGTCAAAGTAGAGGAAGGACAGAAGCAGGCAGGCTTGGAGGTTTCCTCAGTACAAAATACTCAGTCGAAGCAAAATAAAATATATTTGCAGGGCATCATTGATATGGATGGTCATCCTGGAGTCCTGCTGAGAATGGGAGAGGAAGATAAATTTTTGTTGGCAGGGGATAGCTGGCAAGGGTATATATTTGAGGGGATAGAGAATGACAATGTAATTCTCAGCGGACATAGGCTGAATGTAGGGGAAGCCTTGGTGATTTAATACTGTGTAAAGGGAAGGGGAAAGGGAATGTTTGGCAGAATAATATTGACAATTTTGGTAGCGGGATGGCTATTGTGTCAGCCCTTGCAGGCATCAGCCATGTCTCTCAATGTGCAAAATGGCGATGTGGGAGAGCTTTTGCGGTCTGTAGCCAGAATGGCTGGCCTAAATTTGATTTTGGATGAGTCTGTCAGGGGACAGGTATCCCTCAAGCTGACGGATGAACAACCTGAGGAAATAGTGGAAAGGGTAGCCAAGGCAAGAGGTCTAGCCATAACCAAGGAAGGCAGAACCTGGATTGTAGCGGCCCCTGCTAATCTGGCCAAGGGTTTTGCGTCAGTACATATCATCCCCGTGCAATATGCGCCTTTGGAGGATGCTCGGCAGGCGGCCATTTTGTATTTTGCCGCTCAGGATAATGTGAAGGTAAAGGATGTTAAGGCCAATGCTGCCAAGGAAAAAGCCAAGGCTGATACAGAGGGAAGCAGTCAGAGGCCCAAGGCGGAGAATAGGGTTTTGACAGATGTAAGTACAGGCTCCCTGTTGGTATATGGTACCGCTGAGGAGGCGGAGGCCGTGGGGCAATTGGTACAAAAGCTGGACGTACCTGCCCGTCAGATTTCTATTGAAACCAAAGTGGTATCTATGTCCAGAGAGGATGCCAGCAAGCTGGGAATTCAGTGGCAATGGTCCAGTCTGCCCCAATACAACTATGAAGGCAGCAGTGTGAATAGGCCTGCCTTGGGATCTACAGGTACAGCCGGGGGGATAGTCAGCTTTGGCAAGGGGCCTGATGGCAAACCCTACGAATGGCAATATGGTGCTGCCCTTGAAGCCATGATTAGCAACGGCAAGGCGGAGGTTTTGTCTCGGCCGAATGTTGTAACTTTGCAGGGGCAGGAAGCTGTGATTAATATTGGCGAGGATGTGCCAGTGCCTACAGTTTCCACCACCAATTCTACGATGACTACATCTATTGAGTATCGGCCGGCGGGCATCATTTTGAAGTGCTGTCCTACGGTCAACGAAGCGGGGGAAATAACCAGTAGGATTCATACAGAGGTTTCTTCGCCTCAGTATGTCGAGGAAATGCATGCCTATAGTTTTCAGCGTCGGTCTGTAGATACTACAGTGCGGCTGCAGGATGGAGAAACCCTGGTCATAGGCGGTTTGATATCTTCAGAGGAAATTCGCTCTATGTCCCGGATTCCTTTTTTGGGGGATTTGCCCATTCTAGGACATTTGTTTAGGAGCGTGCACAATAGTAAGACAGCCTCAGAGGTGTTCATCATCATGAGGGCCAATGTCCTACACAATAATAAATAAGGATTATTATACTATATTTATATGGAAGGAAAGTTATATTATCTTTTTAGATTATGCCGTGATTTTTGAACAGATCTATGATATAATACTACATGGTTAAGTTAGATTTAGCTATGTATGGGTTATAATGGATTATAGGCCCATTTTTTTATGACAACAAGTTTTAGGATGCTGGGGGATTACGGATGTCTATCAAGGTACTAATTGCTGATGATCATGCACTGCTGAGACAAGGAATCAAGGGAGTGCTGGATTTTGAGGATGATATTGATGTTATAGGAGAGACTGAGGATGGTCAGGAAACCTTGGCCAAGGCATTGATACTGCAGCCAGATATTTTGCTGTTGGATCTGAATATGCCTGGACTTAGTGGTCTGGAGGTATGCAGACAGCTGATGGCTAGCCGCAGCAAGGTCAAGATTATTGCCTTGACCATTCACGACAATGACAACTATGTGGTGGAGCTGTTGAAGAACGGAGCCAAGGGATATTTGCTCAAGGGCGTAGAGCCAGGGGTTTTGCTGGAGGCTGTACGACGGGTGGCAGAGGGCGGCTTCTATATTACCCCAGAACTGCAGAGACGGATTTTTGGTGAGCTGGCTCCTGGAGATAATGTACGGGAGAAGGCGTTGACTTTGTGGCGGGAAGGCCGCAGTGAGCGTCTGACCAACAGAGAAATGGATGTTATTGCCTGCATTGCCAAGGGATTTAGCAATCAGGATATTGCTCAGGCTCTTTTCGTCAGTGAAAAAACCGTTAAGAACCATTTGACCAATATTTTCCGCAAGCTGGGAGTAAATGACCGTACCCAGGCTCTTATCTATGTGCTAAAGCACAATATTATGGAGCTGGAATAAAACTTTTAGTTTATATGTAAGAATGCGATGGTATTTTTTGAACATGTAAGAATTTGGCAGAGTATATCTACTTGAGGGTAGGTATACTCTTTTTTGCATGGGTTTAAATTAAATTTTTCTGCATATTTTGTGTCTATATGGTAAAATGAATGAGAATATGATATTTGCTGCAGGATATCCTATGGTTTTAGGATATTTCTGGCTAAACAATGGAAGGGAGCTATTGTAGTGAAATTGGTTATTGGCTGTGACCATGGGGCTTTGGCGCTGAAGGAAGCAGTAAAAAAGGTTTTGGCTGAATTTGAGGATATTCAGGTCGAGGATGTGGGTACATATACAGAGGCTTCTGTGGATTATCCAGATATTGCTGAGAAGGTTTGCGGCAGGATTACTGCTGGCGAGGCAGATAGAGGTATTGTACTCTGTGGTACTGGCCTGGGTATTTCCATTGCTGCTAACAAAATAAAAGGTATTCGGGCGGCTCTGTGCCATGATGTGTTCTCTGCCCGTATGTCCAGAGAGCACAATGACGCCAATGTATTGGCTATGGGCGGCCGGGTAATTGGTTTTGGCCCTGCTGGGGAGATTGTCCGCACCTGGGTTACTACTGAATTTTCCCATGATGAGCGTCACCAGCGCCGCATTGATAAGATGATGGCTTTGGCTGAGAAATAAGCTAAGCTTCATAAATAGTATTTCTCATTTGGTAAAAAGTATCAGGAGGTATTCGTATGGCATTGATGAATGATTTGAACACTGTAGATCCAGAGGTTTCCAAGGCAATTGACCAGGAGCTGAATCGTCAG
>CAKPVW010000060.1 GCA_934196075.1 uncultured Anaerovibrio sp. | reverse complement strand
GGGGGCTAAGGCTCTGGATTTATTCGACTAAATTCAGTGGGAGTCTAAAGCTCCCACTGAATAAGTCTCATTTTACTTGCGAAATTCCAGCAAAAATAGTACACTAACCACACGACTAATGTATTACATTGAAGGATTTTGCCCTAGGCAGAATTTGTTTTGAACTAGAATAGAGGTAATTATATGATACATATTTTTGATGGTGCTATGGGTACCATGTTTCAGCAGTTGGGACTTTTACAGCCGGGGGCTTGTCCAGAAATGCTTTGTGTGGATCATCCTGAGCAGGTTACCAAGGTGCATCAGCGTTATGTAGATGCAGGATCTACCATTATTGAAAGCTTTACCTTTGGTGCTTCTGCTTTGAAGTTGGAGCATTATGGCCTTAGCGATCGAGTGGTGGAAATCAATCAGGCTGCGGTAAAGGCAGCCAAGGCTGTTAAGGTGCCTGAAGGAGAAACAGTAAAAATTGCTGGCGGCATGGGGCCTTCTGGTAGATTTATCAAGCCTCTGGGAGATTTGGATTTTGAGGAGGCCTACGGTAATTACTATCAGCAGGCTCAGGCTTTGGAGTCAGCTGGTGCAGATTATATTCTGATAGAAACCTTTATTGATATTCAGGAAATGCGGGCAGCTCTTTTGGCGGCCAAGGATGCTACCAAGCTGCCAGTGATTTGTCAGCTGTCCTATAGTGAGGATGGCCGTACTGTTACAGGTACAGATCCTCAAACTGCTGCCATAACCTTGGAGGCTATGGGTGCAGATATTATTGGTATCAACTGTTCCTTGGGACCTGAACAGCTGGTGCCTATTGTAAAAATTATTTCCCAGAACACCACCAAGCCTATTAGTGTCCAGCCAAATGCGGGTATGCCTCAGTTGGTGGAGGGCAAAACCATCTTCCCTATGGGGCCAGAGGATTTTGGCACCTGGGCACCAAAGCTGGTACAGGCTGGTGCTACCTATATCGGTGGTTGTTGCGGTACTACCCCAGAGCATATTGCAGCTATTAAATCTGCTTTGGTGGGGGTGGAGGAACCAAAATTTGCGCCTTTGCGTCGGCGGTTAATGTTGACCAGTCGCAGCAAAACCGTGGTGGTGGATAAGGAACTGCCTACTGTTTTGATAGGTGAGCGCATTAATCCTACAGGGAGAAAAAAGTTGGCAGCCGAAATCAAGGATGGCTCCTTTGTTTCTGTAAAGAGAGAAGCACTGGATCAGGTTAAGGCTGGTGCAGGGCTTTTGGATGTAAATATGGGTGTAGGCGGTATTGATCAGGCAGCTGCCATGAAGCGGGCAGTTACGGAAATTGCTCAGCTGACAGATGCACCTTTGGCCATTGATACCAGCGATCCTGTAGCCCTGGAGGCAGGCTTGCGGGCTTATCCTGGCCGTGCCTTGATTAACTCTGTCAGTGCTGAGGTGGAAAGGCTGGAAAAATTTATTCCTCTGGCTCGTAAATATGGTGCAGCTATTTTGTGCCTGCCTTTGACAGACGAGGGTATTCCAAAGACTGCTGAGGAGCGGTTGAAGGTTATGGATATCATTATCAGCACTGCCAAAAAGGCTGGCTTGCAGGATGGAGATTTCCTGTTAGATGGTCTGGTTATGACCATTGCGGCTGATGCAGATGCTTGTAACCATACGCTGGAAACTCTGCGTCTTTACCGTCAGCGTTACGGTTATCCAGCTACTATGGGCCTGAGTAATATTTCCTTTGGTATGCCAAATCGTCCCCTGATTAACAGCACCTTCTTTACCATGTGTCTGGCCGCAGGCTTGGATGCTCCGATTATGAATCCTTATGATGAGTCCATGCAGAATGCCTTGATGGCTTCTATGGCTTTGCTGGGTAAGGATGCTAATGGCCGGGATTTCAGCCGTAATGATAAAAATCTGGCTGTGCCCAAGAAGGCGGCCGTAGCCAAGCATGTGGAACTAAGTCCTTTGGAGGCTCTCAAAGCTGCTGTTATTGAAGGTGAAGCTGATGAAATCCGTTCTCTGGTGGAGAATGCTTTGAATACAGGCATTGAGCCTAATGAGCTGACAGAAAAGGCTTTGACGGCAGCTATGAATGAGGTTGGTGTGGACTTTGGCGCCGGGCGGGTTTTCCTGCCTCAGGTTTTACTGTCTGCGGAGGCTATGCGTAGCGCCTTTGTGGTATTGAAGGAGAAATTCCCTGCCTCTGCTGGTGATAATACCAAAGGAACTGTAGTGCTGGCTACGGTTAAGGGTGATGTCCATGATTTGGGCAAGAATATTGTAGGGGCCTTGCTGGAAAATAGTGGTTTCAATCTAATCGATTTAGGCAAGGATGTTCCAGCAGAGGATATTGTGGCAGCTGCCAAGGAAAACAAGGCTGCCATTGTAGGTTTGTGTGCTCTGATGACCACCACTATGACTGAGATTGACGAAGTAATTCGCCAGCTGAAGGAGGAAAATATTCCAGCTAAGGTTATGGTAGGTGGTGCGGCTCTCACCCAGGAATATGCTCAGGAGGCTGGAGCAGATTTCTATGCTTCAGATGGTGTCAAGGCTTTGAATATTGCTAACAGGATTGTGGGGCAGTAATTAAGGAACTGTCAGGTATTTTTCAGACTTTTGGAGGAAAATATATGACAGAATAGCCCTTGCAGGAAAATGTGGAAGCATTTTCTTTGAAAATAGGGGTTATAATATTAAATTTTGCATGGCATATCCGAATATGGTAAAATACTTTGGGAAATTTTTTAGAGCAATTAAGTGCATTTTGAGTTTGGAGGAGTTTACTTGAGTAATCAAGAAAACAATGATGAAAAAAAATTAGCAAAGGAATATACCATCCGCATCAGCTCCAATGATGGGCAGGATGTTCGCAGTATTCACCTGCCAGCTAAATGGGTAAAATGTGGTATTGCTTCTGTGGCTGCAGGGGCTTTGCTGCTGGTAGGAGCCTTTGGGTACTCTACCTACAGCAGCTATACTATGCGGGATGAGGCAGCTCAGATAGAGCGTCTTCAGCAGGTGAATAGCATTCAGCAGGAGCAGCTGCTGCAGTTGTCTAAGAAGGCAGACAATCTTCAGGGACAGCTTAGTGAACTGAGTCAGGTGGAAATGGAGCTGAGACAGCTTACTGGTATGGAGGCTGGAGCTGACGATACACCTCAGAGCAATGGGGGAGATGGCAGTCATAATGGTCAGGGCGGTCCTGTAAGCCAGAGCATCAAAATTGAAAATGTTAATGCAGTTTTGAGTGATTTGGAGCAGAGAGTGGCGATTCGCAAGGCTAGCCTGCAACAGCTAAAGGAAGCAATGAAGGAGCAGCAGACCTTGTTGGGCAATGACAATGGCGCAGCAGTTACCATTCCTTCTATTTGGCCTACTACTGGTGATGTTAGTTCACCATATGGTTTGCGCTGGGGTGGTTCTGATTTTCATCCTGGTATTGATATTGCCGATGATGCAGGTACACCTATTGTTGCTACTGCCGATGGTGTGGTAACAGATGCAGGCTGGAATTCTGGTGGCTATGGCAATATGGTGGATATTGACCATGGTAACGGTTATTTGACTAGATATGCTCATGCCCAGGCAGTGGCGGTGTCCCCTGGACAGTATGTCCGCAGAGGCCAGGTTATTGCCTACATGGGCAGTACCGGATATAGTACGGGCCCTCATGTACACTATGAGGTGCGGATTAACGGCAGAGCTGTAAATCCAGCTGGCTATCTGTAAAATAATGTTTACGATATGGTCGTTGCAGCGAAAAAAGAATAGTATATAGTGCAAGGTCGTTGTATAACTGTAAGGATATACAACGACCTTTTTCTATGACTTATTTGTTATTATATATTTCTGTAAAAGAATAAAGTATTACGGTATACAAGAATACAATGAAAAAACTACATAGCTTGGCTAGTTGGTCTTATATCTTCTGATGCCTATAATATAGGCGTTGAGGGGATATTTTTTATTTATAGATTAATTGGTTATTTATAAGATATGCACTATTTTTGTATATTTATACATAAAGAAAATAATAAAACCAATAAAATCAAGGGGTTTAGTGGCTTTATCGTGATGAAGTCTTGAATATTTATATTGACAGTTACACATAATATACCTATAATAATACTTACCGCAGACAAATATACTAAAAGTTAGGTATAAATGTCCGCTGGTGAATGATAAACTATGTCGGTTGTTGAATAGCTTCTATTGCTAAACTATATAGAAGCTATCCAATAGCTGATACTAGCTTATTGTCTATATGTGTGTATTGGAGGAGTGTTATTATGTGTAGAATTGGTTCTATCAAAAGCAAGGTGCCTGTGCATCCATCCAAGGCCCTGCATCTGATGCTGCCTCAGCAGGAGGGTCATGATAACTCCGGCTTTGCAATGGTTATGCAGGATTTGTATGGAATTTTTTCCACCTATAAGGATAAGCCTTTGCTTTCTATGGCCTGCACCCAGAAGGGCAACCAGATGGTAGAGGAATATATGGATAGCCATAATTTTGTGCAGCTGGCTGAGTGGATTCCTGTACCTAATAAGGAGCCTGGTTTGGATATTCAGGCTATGCCATATTATGTATTCCGTAACTACGATTTCCCTGAGCATTATAACGAGCTGTCTCAGAAGGAAAAGGAGGATGTACTGTTGAATACCCGTCTGGCTCTCCGCAAGCTGCTGGAGGATGCTGGTGAGGGATATGTATATTCCTTCTGGCCAGATGTGTTGACTTTGAAGGAAATTGGCGATCCAAGAGATATTGCTACTTATTTCCATCTTTGGGAGGACAATGGCTGTCTGTCTGCCAAGAATATTGTGGTACAGTGCCGTCAGAATACTAACTATGATATCGTGCGTTATGCAGCTCATCCATTCTTCCTGCAGGGTTATACCCTTTGTGCTAACGGCGAGAATACTTTCTACACTAAGAATAAAGAGTTTCAGAAGTCTCTCCATCGTGGCTATATTGGCTTCGAGTCTGACTCCCAGTGCTTCCTGTACACCCTTCATTATGTACTTCACGAGCTAAAGTGGCCTATTAATTACTACAAGCATGTTATTACTCCATTGCCTTTTGAGGAGATTGAGAAGCGTGAGGATAAGGATGTTCTCACTGCTATTCGTCAGTCTTTGGCACACTTGGAAATCAATGGGCCAAATACCATTATTGCCACTTTGCCTGACCATCGCATGATTACCTGCTGTGACTCCAAGAAGCTGCGTCCAGTAGTTATTGGTCAGGATGAAAACACTGTGGCTATTGCCTCAGAGGTTTGTGGCTTGAATGAGATTATGCCTGATAGAGATATGACCAAGGATATTTATCCAAATGAGCGTGAAGTAATCGTAATAGACAATGAGCTGGAGGTACAGAGATGGAAGCAGTAAAGACACAGGATATTTCTGTAAATGACCTTGCCTGGAAAATTGAATATCATGCAGATAGATGTACTATGTGCGGCAGCTGTGTAGCCAGCTGTTCCTTCAAGGCCATCAAGGTAGAAACTCAGGCTCAGTCCATTGTGGTTTCTACAGATAGTCAGCCAAAGCCAGAGCATAGACATATTGCCCGTCCGATTATTAAGCAGGTAGCCAGCCTCACTGATTTCTGCCGTGGCTGCGGTATGTGTGAAAAGGTTTGCCCTAACAATGCTATTCATCCAGTGCGGAACCCAGATAGCAGAAAGACTCTCCTTTCCAAGGATGCAGGCCCTATTAAGCGTGGTGGCCGTACCAATCTGAATGCCCAGAGAACTCTAGATAGCATTATTGTTGGCCGTATTTCTCAGATGACAGATCCATCTTTGGATTCTGCTCGTCATACCTTTGATATTCGTTCCCCATTTGGCCGTGTTCTGTCTGCCAAGGAGCTGCCTTTCCAGATGAAGGATGGCAAAATGGTTATGGCCACCAAGACTCCGCCAGTAAATTGGATTTATCCTTTGATTTTCTCCGATATGTCCATTGGTGCTCTGTCCACTCGTGCTTGGGAAGCAGTGGCCTTGGCCTGTGCTTATCTGAACGAGAAATGTGGTTTGCCAGTGCGTATGAGCTCCGGTGAGGGCGGTATGCCTGTAAAGCTGATGGAATCTGATTATCTGAAGTATTTCATTCTCCAGATTGCATCTGGTCACTTTGGTTGGAACCGTATTGTTAAGGCTATTCCTCATATGATAACTGATCCAGCTGGTGTTTTGATTAAAATTGGTCAGGGTGCTAAGCCAGGTGATGGCGGTCTTTTGCCAGCAGCCAAGGTAGCTGAGCATGTACAGGCTATTCGTGGTGTACCAAAGGCAACCCTTTCCTCACCACCAAATCATCAGGGCCTGTATTCTATCGAAGAATCTGTACAGAAAATGCATTTGTCCCTTAATGCAGCCTTTGGCTTCCGTGTACCGGTAGCTATTAAGTGTGCGGCATCTGCTACCTCTGTATCTGTATATAATAACCTTTTGCGTGATCCATACAAGATTTGCGGTGGTTTCTTTATTGATGGTATTCAGGGCGGTACTGGTGCAGCCAATGAGGTTTCCTTGGATCATACTGGTCATCCTGTAGTATCTAAGATTCGTGATTGCTATCTGGCTGCTGTAAAGCAGGGCCTCCAGGGACAGATTCCTCTCTATGGCGGCGGCGGTATTGGTATGACTGGTAATGCTGCAGCAGATGCCTTCAAGATGATGTGCTTGGGTGCTAATGGCGTATTTGTAGGTAAGGTATTGATTCAGCTGTTGGGCTGTGTTGGTAATGAGCAGGGCCGTTGCAACTCTTGTAATACTGGTAAGTGTCCAATGGGTATCTGTACTCAGGATCCTCGTCTGGTTAAGAGACTGGATATTGATAAAGGTGCTCAGAAGATTGTAGACTATGTATTGGCCTTTGATGCTGAGCTGAAGAAGCTGATGGCTCCTATTGGTAACAGCTCTATACCTGTTGGCCGTAGTGATGCTTTGGTATCTACTGATAAGGCTATTGCTGATAAGCTGGGCATCCAGTATGTATGCTAATAAGGGAGGAGTACGGAAATGTTTGAGATAGAAACTATTAAGGGACATGATCGTATGTCCACCCAGGATTTGCTGTTGGCCATTGAGGAAGCTGTCCGCAACGGTGAAACTGAGTTTAAGATTCATGCTTCTGGTCAGCACGATATTGGCGGTCCATTGTGGAATGCTGAGGGCAAAAAGCTGTTTTTCCATGTAAGCAATGCCGGCCAGCGTGTAGGCTCTATGTGCCTGCCTAATACCGAGATTGTGGTGGAGGAATCTACCTCTGCTGATGTGGGCTGGCTGAATGCTGGCGGTATTATTACCGTACATGGTGATGCTGGTGATACTGCAGGTCATTGCTCTGCTGGCGGTAAGATTTACATTGGTGGCCGGGCTGGTACCCGTAGTGGTTCTTTGATGAAGCACGATCCTCTTTATGAGGAGCCAGAGCTGTGGATTTTGAAGAATACCGGCTCCTTCTCTTTTGAGTTTATGGGTGGCGGTCGTGCTGTTGTCTGCGGTTATGATTGTGATGAATTTACCTCTGTTTTAGGGGAGCGTGCCTGTGTAGGCATGGTTGGCGGCGTTGTTTATGTCCGTGGCCCTATTAGCTCTTATCCAGCTGATATTTGTTATCTGGATTTGGAGCAGGAGGATATTGATTTCCTGGCTGGGGGCATGGATGAGTTCCTGGCAAAAATTCAGAAGCCAGAGCTCAAGGCAGAGCTGTCTGATTGGTCTCAGTGGAAGAAGCTTCGTCCTCTTACCTTTGAGGAAAAGCAGGCTCAGCCAAAGAAAAGAGAATCCCTGAAGGAGTTCCGTACTCAGGAATGGGTAAAGGGCGGTATCTTCAGTGATGTTGCTATGGATGATTTTGCTGTTCATAATACTATTTCCCACGGCTTGTACCGTCTCCGTGTACCAAGCTGGGACAATGCAAAATTTACCGCTCCTTGCGAATTTAGCTGTCCTACAGGCATCCCTACTCAGCGTCGCATGAATCTGCTGCGACAGGGTAAGGTGCAGGAAGCTATTGAGCTGGAGTTGGAATATACCCCATTCCCAGGATCTGTTTGCGGCAGTGTCTGCCCAAATCCTTGTATGGATGGCTGTACCCGTGGGGGTATTGATGAGCCAATTCAGATTGGCAATCTGGGCTGGCTGTCTGCTTATCAGCAGGTAGCTCCTCCGGAGAAGGAAACTGGTAAGAAAATCGGCATTATTGGTGGCGGTATGGCTGGTTTGTCTGCTGCTTGGCAGCTGCGCCGCAAGGGCCATGCTGTTACTGTATATGATGATGCTGAGCACATCGGCGGCAAGCTGGAGCAGGTTATTCCTAGAGGTCGTCTGATGCATGATGTGCTGGTTAGCGAATTGAAGCGCATTGAGGACATCGGTGTGAAGTTTGTTACTTCCTGTCGTGTGGATAAAGCTAAATTTGCTCAGATTCAGCAGGAAAATGATGCTGTAGTTGTAGCTACTGGTGGCCACGAATCCCGTTATTTCAACTGGGAGGGCAAGGAGCTTTTGACTATGGGACTGGATTTCCTGAAGAAAGTTAATGCTGGTCTTAATCCAAAGGTTGGCAAGCGGGTTGTAGTTATCGGCTGTGGTAATTCCGGTATGGATACCTGCCGTGCTGCTTATGATATGGGGGCAGAATCTGTAGTGGCTGTGGATGTGCAGAAGCCAGCAGCTTTTGCGGATGAAATTGACTATGTTGAGGGTCGTGGCGGCAAGCTGGTATGGCCTTTCTTTACCGAGAAGATTACCAAGGAGGGTGTATATGCCAACGATGGCAGATTTATCCCTGCTGATGAGGTAATTGTTTCTATTGGTGAGGCTCCTGTCTTGGATTATCTGCCAGAGGATGATTCCATTAAGAAGTTCCGGGACAGCTGGCTCATTGCCAAGGAGGATAAATCCATTCTGCCAGGAGTATTTGCTGCTGGTGATGTGATTAAGCCAGGTCGTTTGACTGATGCTATTGGTGATGGTATTAAGGCAGCTCATTATGTAGATGAATATGTAATGGGACAGGCTATGACACCATTCCCAGAGAAGCACAAGATTCCAGCAGAGCGTCTGTCCAAGGCATATTTCACCAAGTGCCATCATTGCAATTTGGGTGAGCCTGCTCAGGACTTTGCTCGTTGCATTAGCTGTGGTACTTGTCGTGACTGTAAAATGTGTTTGGAGTCTTGTCCAGAGGAAGCTATTACTCGTGTACAGCATGAGGATGGCTCTTGGAGCTATGAATCCAATCCTGATAGATGTATAGGCTGTGGTATTTGTGCTGGTGTATGCCCATGCGGTGTATGGAGCATTAGTGATAATACTGAGCCAATCAAGATGTATCGCACCTATAATAAAAACTAAGCATTCTACAAATATTTGTCCAATACACAGAAATCCCCCCTTCGAAATTCGGAGGGGGGATTTCATTGTGTCTGTTTCACGTGAAACATTAAGGTCGTGTTTATAAATTCTGATTTGTAGGTCTGACGGATTATTCATAATACTATTTACTGAGGCATGGCAAATACCCTTCCCGGCACGCTCGCGCTATGTAAATGTGCCTCACGCTGCTAAACTCATTCAATCGCAAAAAAGATTCACGAAGTTCATCTTTTTATGGCTTGAATTCGTTAAGAAGCGAGGCACATTAATATGCCATGGAAGGGTACATGCCATGCCTCTCAGTTCGTGTACTCACAGCAATTTCCCGCCTTGCACAATTTGAAGATTTTGCGAACTGACTGGAATAGAACAGCAGATGGTAGTACCCTAAGAAAACCCTTGCTGAGCCTCGGTGCTTAATGAGTTCAAGCCGTAAGGCGCAGAAGGAATTTAGCATCCGCTAGGCTCAGTTAGGAGCGGGAGCGGGTTTTCGTGGGTACTACCTCAGCTGTGACGATTTAGAGTAGGAAAA
>CAKPVW010000059.1 GCA_934196075.1 uncultured Anaerovibrio sp. | reverse complement strand
AAGCTCGTTAGAAGCTGTCACTACGTTCAGCTTCTAACGCCTTTAATTCGTTAAGAAGCGAGGCGCATTAATATGCCATGGAAGGGTACATGCCATGCCTCTCAGTTAGTGTATTCACAGCAATTTCCCGCCTTGGCACAATTTGTAATTATTTTCTTTCTTCGATATATGGTGGCATAGATAAAGCAGAATGATTCGCCAACAGCCGGAGGTGCATGACACTTTTGCGTTAGGAGGCTTCCTGCTTTTGCGAAGCAAAAGTGAGCCCGGTGGCACTCTCTATCGTTCCGGTTTCTGTGAATTGGCTCAGCGACAAGCGGTATCTCTGCGTAAGGATAAATCATCAGGCAGGGTCATTTAGCCGACAGAGCAAAAGTCGTTATGACCGCAGGCTGTCTCTCGGAAAAACTGAAAGGTATGGCTCTACAAATCAGCATTTGCAAAATGAATATCTACTGCAATCTTAACAGCACCTGCATTAGCTTTAGTGGCTCTTGCTCAAATATTTCTGTTTCTTTTACCAATGCTTTGGAAAAGTCTCGTCTGTGGTCTAATATTTTTGAAAAGGCTCCCAATACATCCAATATATTAAATTTCTGCCATGTCTCCTCCAAGCCATAGGCAGTATAAATCCATAACTGACACATTTCATAAGCGATCAAATAGGAAAAATAATTATGCAAAAAACCTCCACTAAAGGAATATGGATAGCCATGCAAAAGCCATTCATGCTGCCAATATCGCTCTAAAATGCTTCCAAAGTGCTCTTGTACCAGCTGATGCCTTTCCTCATATACATTGTTATGATACTTATTCATTATTTGCCAATACCCGCCCTCATCCAGCAAACCTTTTTCCTGCTCCAGCGCCTTGATAATACCATTCATAAATTGGTGATGCGCCCTTGGATAATATTGCCAATTATCCCACAGCCTAGATATTTCCTGCCGGAATACATCACTGCTATAATGCTCTATCAAGCCTGTTATCGCTTCTATATCCTGCTGGCAATCTTCCACTCTGTCCAGGAATAAGCCTAATAGCACCAAGCGTTGCTCAAAGGTATAGGAAGCATTTTGCAAAATAGCCAAGCCTCCCATAGTAATATGAACAGCAACCAAATCATCAGATACTTCCTTTGGCTGAAGGGAATTTGCTGCCAATTTCCATGCAGGGCTATCATCCTCACAGCTCATCTGCTGTATTTCCATCCCCTCAGATGAAAGCAATGCCTGCTCCGCTGCTACTGGACAAGTCATGCTTAGCAGTCTGAATTGATAATTGCCGATTTTTTGTACAATTCGGGGATATGTTTTGCAGGTTTCAGATAAAGCTTCCTCCCCAAAATTTCTTTGGACATAACAAAAATTATCCTCACACAGCAGTGGGCAGGCTCCTTCCGGAGTAAATTTAATGCCAAAACCAGAAATGCGGTTTGAGGGTTCAATGCTTGACAATATTTTTTTCCGTACATCAGGCTTCTTGATACGCTGATATTTCTTGTAGGTTTCCCGATCAATATCTATAAACCAGATCTTTCTGCAACATTTAGCATTGCATTTAGAACCATCACATTGAAAATCACCTACGTATTTAGGTTGCAGGATTATGCTTTGATTACTCATTAGAAAATATCTACCTTTCTCCATATATTATTTCACAAAAAGAATGGAGCGGGAGTGACAACTCTCCCGCCCCATATGCAATGGTAGTTCTAATAACACACCTTGATCCTTCAGGCTAGCAACAAGAAGGGGTGCGGAATTAGCATATTAGATTTATATATACCAGTGGCAGGCATAGCCTTGCCACTGAATATATCATAGTAATTTTGACAGCCTATCTACGGAAGTAAATTTGCCATCAACCATCTACTCTAGCTATGTTCTTACTGGAGCAGGGACAGTACGTTGGAGCTGGACTGGTTAGCCTGAGCCAACATGGACTGAGCAGCCTGCAGCAGAACATTGTTCTTGGTGTAGTTGGTCATTTCCTTGGCCATATCAGCATCGCGAATAGTGGACTCAGAAGCCTGTACATTCTCAGATGCAGTGGTCAGGTTGGTGGAAGTGTACTCCAGACGGGACTCAACGGAACCAATGGTAGTCTGCTGATCAAGAGCCTTCTGAATAGCATTGTCCAGAACATTGATAGCAGCATTTGCCTTGGCCTGATTGGAAATGTTCAGCTTGGTACCATCTGCACCCTGCAAGCCCAGAGCCTCAGCACGCATATCAGTGAGGCCTACCTTAATGGACTGGTTAGCCTTGGCACCAACCTGCAGGCTGATAGCATTGTCATCGGACTTGTTCTGAGCACGGACAGTCTCCTCAAAGGCATCCAGAGCTGCATTAGCAGATTTCTTAACATTGCCCTGAGCATCAGATACGGAGATATTCAAGCCGGAAATCTGACCACCGATACCAGCATTATTGGCAGTAATGGTAATAGCATTCTGTCCAGATGCAGTTGTTACCACTTCATCAGCAGAATTTACGCCAACATTGGAACCCGTCATCAGAGCAGGTGCGGTAAACTTAGAAACTACATTTTCCTGAGCAGCCTTCAAATCATTAGCAACAGTACCTACATTGTCTTTTGCTGTCTTTACAGAAGCAAGGGCATCAATATAGCTGTCAAAGGCATTATCTGGAACAATTTGAGTGGCACCAGCTGCACCGCCCAAATATTTTTTGGACAGATTTGTCAACGCTGCCTTACCATCAGCCGCAGTAGTAGTGCCGTTTAAAACATTAGCAGCTATCAGATCTACAGCCTTGGAAAATTCTGTCTTCATATCTGCAGCATTAGTGTCAGTTTTATTCGCAACAGCTACAGTTGTAGAAGTAAGAGTACCATTGGCAGCAACAGCAGTAACCTTGTCATAGGCTATCTTAGTTGCAGAATCAATACCTGCTCCCATAGCTGTTTCCAATGCACCACGCAAGGCATCTGCACCGGCCTGAGCAGTATTAACAGTATTCTGTGCCTCAAGGGCTGCCAACTGCTTGGTTGCATCCTCATAGGCCTTAACAGAGTCGGTCATATTATTTTTTGCGGTATTGAAATCCGCAACATCCTCACGATAGGCAGCAACAGCTTCCTTCAAGCCAGCGTTGGTAGGCACTTCATAGGCAGCCTTCAGCTTTGCTTCCATATCGGAGGTATCCAAAGTAGCAGCATTGCCATCCCATGCGATACCAGCCTTCTCCAAAGCAGCGCCCAAGGTACCAGCTGTACCCCTATTATTAGCACCACCTGCAGCATATGCACCCATGGCAGACTCAGCTTTGGCCAATTCCTTATCGGCATTGATTACATTGTTGTACAGATCACCGGCACCATAGGCAAAGCCATTGCCATCGGTAAAGCCCTTGGTTGCAAGATCAGCAGCACCTGTAGAATCTGCAATGTTATTACCTGCAGTAGCATTTGTAGCACCTGCAGTACTTTTTGCAGCAGTAGTAGCAACATCCGCA
Source organism: uncultured Anaerovibrio sp. (assembly GCA_934196075.1). Taxonomy (GTDB): domain Bacteria; phylum Bacillota; class Negativicutes; order Selenomonadales; family Selenomonadaceae; genus Anaerovibrio. The sequence continues at coordinate 6,748 of CAKPVW010000059.1, read as the reverse complement.
CCAGTACCATTGGACAGCTGACCCTTTAAATACTCAATGGCCTTGGATTCAGCGGAGGCTGAAGAAATGCCCTGTGCACCACCGGCAGCCTTTACGGCATCATTATCGTTGGTAGCGAAAATCTGATTGTCCTTATCAATATCCTCAGCGGCAGCAAAAATATCCTGCAAGGTCTTGTCGCCTACCTGGAAAGTAGTGCTGTAGGTCTTACCACCCTGTACATAGGAAACAGTAACCTTATCGGTATCGTGAATCTCCAGGGAGTCACCACTGCGAGCCTCCAATTTGGTCAGCTTGGTATCAGCCTTGGTATCTTCGGAAAGATTTTGATTGGACAGTGCAGTGTAGGTAGCCTTGCCCAAAGAGTTCTTGGAACCGTCTACCAGATACTTGCCGTTGAAGGTTACATTTGCGTTATCGTTAATCTGGTCAATGGACTGATCCAGTTCCTTCTGGATGGTCTGACGGTCAGAATCGGTGTTGGAATCGTTGGCTGCGTTTACAGCTTTTTCCTTCAAAGTCTTGAGAATCTCAACAGTGGAGCTTACAGCACCCTCAGCAACCTTCATCATGGAGCTGCCGTTCTGGGTGTTCTGATTTGCCTGATCCAGGGAACGGATCTGTACACGCATACGCTCAGAAATAGCGTAGCCGGAAGCATCATCAGCAGCGCTGTTAATCTTCATGCCGGAAGAAACCTTCTGCAGGCTCTTGGACAGGGCGCTGGAGTTTTTGTTCAAAGTGTTGAGAGTGTTAATTGCGGTCATGTTGTTCTTTACGACCATAGCCATGATATATTCCTCCTTGACTAAAAAACATGGGGAGCAGGCATCCTTGCCATCTCCTCGAAAATCATTATTTTTTGCTATTTTAGCAAAACAGTAAATATAGTAAGCCCATAAAAATCTCCAATCCGCGGTATGAGAATATTATGGCCTAGCCATTTTTACTTTTTGCTATTTCAGCAATTCTCTAATTCCTATTATACTTTGCTATTTTGGCAAATGCAAGATATTTTTTGCTGCTTTCTCAATTTTTCTATTTTGGCAATTTTTACCTATATAATTAGAACATAGTGTGTAATTAACTATTCAATGTCCCCCACTTTACAGTTGGCAGGGCGATAAAGCAAGTGTTGAGAAAGAAATTATCAGGGAGGTAAATTTCATGGTTAAGGAATCACCTATTGGACAACGTATTTATGATTTGCGTATCGAACGGGATATTCAGCAAGGAGAACTGGCCAATGCCGTAGGTCTGCATCAAAGTGTGCTGAACCGCATTGAAAAGGGCAGCCGCCCAGCTAGGGACACAGAAATTGCCGCTATTGCTTCCTATCTACAGATTAGCAGTGATTATCTGCTGGGCCTGAATGATATGCTGCAAAACCAAAACCCTCCTCCCCATGAGGATAATTTGCATTGTGCACCAAGTTTGAATTCTCAGGAGCAAAATTTAGTCCAAATATTTCGCCGCCTAGACAGCCGTGGACAACATACTGTATTAGATACATTGTATCGAGAATACGATTATGTAAAACCAACGGAAAAAAATGCCTAATTATTCCTTTTCCCATCCCGCCCCAATGAAACTGCCTACCTATACCTACAAATTAACATTGACCATAAAATAACATTTGACCTAAACCATACTCTAGGTGCTAAAATGAAATTGTGTATTGAATTAGGAGGTTGATAAAATGAGTAAAAATGTTCTTGTTATTTCTACCAGCTTGCGCCGTCATAGCAATTCTCATAGCTTGGCAGAGGAATTTGCCAAGGGTGCCAAGGAGGCTGGCCATCAGGTGGAATTAATCAGCTTGATTGGCAGACAGATTGAATACTGTGTAGGTTGTCTTTCCTGTCAGCGTACTGGTCAATGTGTTATTGAAGATGATGCTAATCTCATTGCGGAGAAAATGCTCAAGGCAGATGTAATTTGCTATGCCACCCCGATTTATTACTACGAAATGGCCGGTCAGATGAAAACCCTGCTGGATAGAATGAATCCCCTTTTCTCAGCAGATTACAAATTTAGAGATGTTTATATGCTGTCCACAGCTGCGGATGATGGCCCTCATGTGGCAGATAGAGCCGTTAATGGTCTGGAAGGCTGGATAGAGTGCTTTGCCAAGGCTGAACTGGCTGGCAGTCTTTTTGCTGGAGGTGTTACCGGCCCAGGGGAAATTGCCAATCACCCTGCCCTTGCCAAAGCTTTTGATATGGGAAAAAATATCTGATACCTCTCCATAGTTATTTATGCAAAAAGCAGGCCCTAGAGAATGTTATCCATTCTCTAGGGCCTGCCTTGATTTTGTGAAAGTGTGGTATTTTACTTTATAAGGCGAATAACTCCTGCCAGCATAAACAGCTTCAGTGCTCCGTCAATAATTGCCATATCCATAATATATACCTCCATAATGATAAAATTCCGTAATTGTACAAAGTACACATATGATACATCTATGAAAATTGCTGTGCGGTGTGTATTCATATCCCCTATGTACTGCTTGTGTACTTTGTATTCATTTATGTACATTATACGGCTTTGTCTAATATCTGTGAACAGACTTTAGTCCTATATTAAGGTATTCCATTATAGAAGTTTAGTATGTATAATTTAGCAAAAAAGGTATAGTTTTATTTATATTGTTTCTATGATATTTTTGTTATTCTATATCTGCTGCTGTATATAGCCATCTACCAGACGCACTATAGCTCTGGATAATTGATTCAAGGACTGAATATGGACGTAGCTATGACCAAATAGACGTCTGGCCAGAGCTGGCTGAAAGGGGACTACAGACTGGATAATGCCAGCTACAATAGCTCCCTGCTTCCGCAATTCCTTCAGAGCTGCTTCTGTATCAAGGATAGCCGGCTCCTCTGCATATTGTTTCAAAGATTTCATCCCAGCCATAGGCAAGCCTTTTTCATCGCTGGGCATCATATCCGTTAGTATAAAAATGAGGGATTTGGCTATATCATTGCCTAGATAATGTTGGAGAGTATACAAGGCCAAGCCATCTCTATTCCAGCCTCTGGCTTCATAATTCCATATACCATTTACATCCTGCTCCCTGGCCTTCAGCACCTGCAATACAGTATAGCTGCCTATAGTACAGTAGGACAGAACTGTAACGGGAATACCACAATGCCTCATGCTCTCTGCTATAACATAGCTTTGAGCACTGAGCTGATTTTGCTGACTATGCCGGGAATAGGAGCCATCCAAAAGCAAAACTACTGAAAATTCCTGATACTGCTCTGGCAATGGATGGCGAAAAACCCGCTCATCCCCATTGATTATCCCCTGCCAAGCCAAATCCGCAGCCAGCTGTCCCTGAGCAGAACGAGCGCTGTAGCTCCCCCTAGCCAGCTGCAGGGAATTCTGAAGCCCCTGGGCTAATGCTTCTATAACGGGCCTATATTTGCGTCCTTGCTGACGAAAGTAGTCATAATTATTGTTATAAGCTGCTCCCTTAGTCCCCGTTCCCGCTAAATATATGTGGCTGTAGCGATGATTGCCCAAGCACACCTGTTGCTCTATCTCCAATCTGCGATTTTCCTCTATGGCTGCTGTAGGGTAAATCGACTTTATTTCCGCCAGCTCTTTAACCGCGGATTTGTCAGTCCTCCCCGGCAGATACCAGCTTTTTTGCTTGGACTTAGCCTCGGACTCCTGAGACAGCGCCCTAGATTTCTCCCGCAATCTGCCTAGCTGACTTTGACTGGCTCCCTGGCCTTGATGCTCCATAGGCATAATGCGCCGCAAAAACTGGCTTAAGCCTGCCCCCAGCATTAGATGCCAACGAGCAGGCTGCCAAATAAGTTTGGGCTGCAGCAAAAAATATTTTTTTATCAATTGCTGAAAATACTCCTGAAGCTGGACCAAATCCTTGTTCAAATCGAAATAAAGACCGCCATACAGTCCCTTTTCCCAGGGATTCAACAAGCCATTGTTTTCACCCTGTATCTCCAGACAACGGGCCTTCTTCAAACTGTGAGACAACTCCTGACGCATCATTAGATATTGCATGCTGTCCTCTTGGCTGTCATCCAGATAATCTGCGGCCCACCTAATACGCAATTCCTCCAGAGTCAGCATATTTTCATGGCAACGGTAATAGGTGGCATGCTCCAGCCCCAGCCAAAACATATCCACCAATACCGCTCCTAACCAGCAGTGGTTTAAATGGAGCAAATACTCATCTAATCCTTCTGCCCCATAATCCCCATAAGCAAAGCCCATTATGGTATTGAAGTACAAATCCGGAGTGCCATCCTTGAGGTATGAAACAAATCCCGGTGCCAGAGTATAGTTCCCCGCAGCGGTCCAAATCATATTCAAAGCCCGTCGTTCTACACTGCCTCTAGCTGTTCCCATATTTTCTGCTGGCATTGGTTGCACCACCCTTTAATCTATCACATCTCAGGCCTTGCCAATACGTAAATCCAGCAAATCCTGTATAATCTGCCGTTCATCCTCATTAAATACCTTGTTAACCAAGCCCATCTGCAAGGCACAACGAAGGCTTAACCCCTGCTGATAAATTCCCAAAGCCCCCAATAGTCCACGCAAATCCACAGCCTTGCTGGAGATTTCCCCCTGCTGATATTTCAGCTGCAAATCCAAAAATAGGGCAATAACGCTATGACGAATTTTATCTGGCAAATGACTATATTGCTTTGCTAATAAATTAGCTAACATATGCTCATTGGCAGGAGGCAGAGCAATCACCGCAAATCTCGAGGCCAAGGCCTCATTTAGCTCCCTGGTACCAGCATAGCCATAATTCATAGTGGCAATAAATCTAGTAGCCGGATGCATTTTTAGCCTGCCATAACCGGGAATATCCAAAATACGGCGAAAATCCAACATGGAATGGAGAGCTGCCAAGGCCTCGTTCCGGGCCATATTGATTTCATCCAAAATACAAAAGCCGCCTTGGCTGGCACATTCATAAACCGGGCCGGGGCGAAATTGTACCTGACCATCACGAAAGGTATCAGATCCTAGCATCATGGCAGCATCCATATTTACATGAAAAGATACATTCCAGTCTCCCCGACCAAAATAATAGGCCAAATTCTCGGCCAACACATTTTTGCCCGTTGCCTTGGCTCCTACCAATAAAAGATTTTCTCCAGCCAAAAGTGCTCCTAAAGCCTGCTCCCATATTTCCCTTCCATAATATTGAAATCCTGGCGCCAAAAGCGGCCTATCCTGATTGCTCCATGGATAGGCCGCTCTATATGCTTCCAGGCCATCTATGAGACAGGGTGCAATTCCTTGTTCCTGCAAAAATGTCCACATAAATAGCTCTCCCTTGTTTTAATTGAGTTCTTCGTCGTTGCTCTGCTGCTTACTTGCCTGTCCAAAGGAATTTTGTCCAGACTCCACCTGCTGAGCAGCCATTTCTCCATCATCCTGACGGGTACGGCGCCTGCCTCTAGGATTTTTCACTGTAGTACGGGGAGCACGAGGAGTACGTACAATTATACTATCACCCTGTTGGGGTGTTTCTACAGGGATTTGAGGCTTATTGTCCTCAGATTGCTCCTCACCGGCCAAGCTGGACTGATATATAGCACGAATTGACTTGTATATTGCCTTGACCTTCTGATACAGCTCACCCCCCTTTTTGCGGCCCAGGGACTGCAAAAGGCGATGATAGAATTGCATCTTGGTTTCGGAATCTTCCAAAGCCTCGCAAATCTCCTCAGCCTGCTTGTATACCAAAGGTATTTTCTGATTCAGCTTGATATAATTCAAAAGCTTGGTGCAAATGGACTGATGGGCACGGCGCTTTATCTCATCCTCTGTTAAACCAGCAATTTCCACCGGATTTGTCTCCTGATTTTCAGTATTTTCTTCTGAATCCTGAATTTCGGAAAAATCATTGTCCTGCTGTACAATAGGCTCTACTTTTTCTTCTGCGCTAAATGGTATAGATACCTGAATCTCTGCTTCCTGCTTCGGTTCCTGAATATCTTCCGCCACAAGTTCCAAAGCCTCAGATGCAGATTCTGCTGGCATATCCTCCATTTGCTCCTGGGAGTCCTGAGAGAACACTGCCGCTTCCTCCTCATTCTCTGGCTGGAACTCCGCTGCTGGTTCTGGCTGAAAGCCATCCTCAGCCTTGTAATCTGAGGACAAATCCCCTAAATCTACAATAACCTCCTGATCACTTTCATCAATGCCCAAACCATCCTGGTGCTTGAGGGCGCCGTCAATATCCTTGCAGCGATAGATATTGCAGCGATTTTGCTTGCAGGCCATCTCAATAGCAGCGTCATAACCCTTGTCTCGACTAATAATATAATAATTTTCCTCGTCGTTGTAATTGCACATCAGGGCTGTAATCAGCTGGAAATCCAGTGCATTTTCCACTCCGTTGATAATCTTATCAAAACAGATGGTGGCTGGACATTCCATAAGCTGACGTACCACATCAATTTTTAGGGTGTCAGCCTTGATACTGTAAAACAGATGCAGCTTATCCCCCTGCTGCAATTTTTGTACGCCCTTTAGGCCTTCATTGTGTACGTTTTCATAGTCTATATAATACTTTGCCACACTAATACCTCTCAAAATATATTTTAGTTGTATACTATTTTACTCGTATTTAGGCTACTTTGCAAATATCCATTTGAAAACAATTTTAAACACTAAAAAAGCACCGTTGGTGCTTCAACTCCCCACCCCCTCAATCATGAGGGGCTTTCTTTTTGCAGCTATATGGTAG
>CAKPVW010000058.1 GCA_934196075.1 uncultured Anaerovibrio sp. | reverse complement strand
GTAATGGTTTTAGATATTGACATTAATTCTCGCTTATTCTATAATATGAACGAAGTGTAATATAACAAAAAATACATTATACAACGATTTCCTATAACGAAAAAGATATAATGAGATACCCGATGTTCCAAATTTCTGTTGGTGATGTGAGGTTGTGGAGCGATATAGGGATTAAAATGGAGGTAAAATTATGAGTGAAAAGACTTTTCCTTTGAATAAAGCGCAATTGGAGCAGGTAATTGCCAAATATTCTACTCCTTTCCATATTTATGATGAAAAGGCAATCCGCAATAATCTGCATAGACTGCAGCAGGCCTTTAGCTGGGCACCAAGCTTCAAGGAGCATTTTGCTGTTAAGGCTACCCCTAATCCTCGCCTGATTCAGCTCATGGCGGCAGAGGGGGCTGGTACAGATTGCAGCTCCTTGCCAGAGCTTTTGCTATCTCAGGCAGCGGGAGTTACTGGAGAGGATATTATGTTGACCTCCAATGATACCCCGGCTGATGAATTTCAGAAGGCTATTGAGCTGGGGGCTATTATCAATTTGGATGATATTTCTCATATTGAATATCTGGACCAGCATGCTGGCATGCCTCAGTGCTTGTCCTTCCGCTACAATCCAGGCAATCTGATTGAGGGTAATGATATTATTGGCAAGCCTACGGAGGCTAAATATGGTGTCACCTATGATCAGATTTTTGAGGCTTACAAAATGGCTCAGGCCAAGGGCGTAAAGCGTTTTGGCCTGCATACCATGGTTATTTCCAATGAGCGTCGCACTGAGGGCTTTATTTATACTGCCAAGCTGATGTTTAATCTGGCGGTGGAAATCAAGAACCGTTTGGGTATTGAGCTGGAATTTGTTAATCTGGGCGGCGGCGTAGGTATTCCATATCGTCCGGAGGAGGATCCAGTGGATTTGGAGGCTGTAGGCAAAGGCATACAGCAGGCCTACCAGGAAATTCTTGGCCCAGCCGGCTTAACCCATATGGGTATCAAGATGGAAAGCGGCCGGGCTATTACCGGTCCTGCTGGTTGGCTGGTATCTACTGTGCTCCATGAGAAGAAAACCTATAAGGACTATATAGGCTTGGACTCCTGTATGGCCAACCTCATGCGTCCAGCCCTTTATGGAGCATATCATCATATTACTATTTCTGGCAAGGAAAATGCTCTTTGCGACCATGTATATGATGTAACAGGATCTCTCTGTGAGAATAACGATAAATTTGCCATTGACCGCAAGCTGCCAAAGATTGAGATTGGTGATAGAATCATTATCCATGATGCCGGGGCACATGGCCATGCTATGGGCTTCCAGTACAATGGTAAACTGAGAAGTGCAGAGCTGCTGCTCCGCGAGGATGGTCAGGTAGAGCTTATCCGCCGAGCCGAAACCAATGCAGATTATTTTGCCACCCTGACTGGCTTTGACGGAGCCATCATGCAATAAAAATATAAAAATTTTACGGCATCCCTCTGTTTGTAGATAGAGGGATGTTATTTTTTTACCAAATGTGCCGTAAAGGCCCTGCCTTCAGGCATGGAGATATAAGGCAAGTTCACCTGTAAGACTGTACAACTTGAATCATATTTCCTATTTGAATGTCTTGCGGGGGGGGGCAACTGTGCTATCATAATGTATATGTGGATAAGTTTTTTTATGTATACTACACGGATGGTTTTTTAGAGGGGAGCAGCATTTATGTCAAGGATGAATTTCGCAAAAAGATTGGCTGTGATGTTGACATTAGGTAGCTTTTTGCTGGGGACAGCTGGGAACTCCTATGGCGCAAGCAGAGTCAATCTGGAGAGAAATGATACAGTATATAATAATGCATCAGAGTATTTTGAACCGGTGAAATCTGATTATCAGTATCAGGATGATGCTATTAAAATTGGCTATGTCGTCGTAGGTGACGATGAAATGCTCTTGGACGATCAGACAATGGGGTATATTCGTCGGATGCTAAATGCAAAATTTCCTGGTACAAGATATCCTACCAAAAGAATTACCGATACACATGTAAATTACGAAATGGGGCGTAGAAACTTTGGTGATAAATATGTGGTTACTGAGGCCCATGATGTACTGATGAAGGAATTTGAAAAGCTGGAAAATATGTATGAGAGGATACCTATAAATGGTAGCACAAGTAGCTACCACTGGGAAGGTGATGGTAATAGTAATAGTAGCTCATCATCTTCTTCAATGTTTGGGAGAGAAAATGATCCTTTGGGCAATGATAATAGATACAATTTTACAAAGCATCTTTCCACCTTGCCCAAGGAAGATTACGTAAGATTTGCTAGAGAATTGCAAGCCCAAGGTATGTCAGATTATGACTATCTCCTGATGTTCAATATTCATTTGGTCAATCGTCAGGTCAAGACAAAATTCATCAGCAAAAGCATGTGGAGTGATTTTCGAGTGACTGTGCGTGCCATCGATGTGAATACTGGCGAATATATAGATAGGGCAGAATATCTCAAACGAGGATATTCTGGTAGTTATAGATTATTTGGCTCCCCTAGCTGGCGCAGGGGTATGCGCCGGGCCATTGTTGATGGCATGGTAGAGTGCTTTGACAATATTCCTATTGGCAAGTATTCTGTGTGCGATAATCCTTATTGTCCACGGCGTCAAGAGGAGCTTCATACTCAGGAAGTATTTGGTAAGATTAATCGCCATTGCGTCAAGCATTGCCATGATAAAACAGAATGCTATGACCATATGGTAGATTATACTAAAGATGCGGATTTGCCAGGGGGATATATTGATCATCGCGAGCATATAGATTAAGTTTAAACAAAAAACGTCCTTAATGCAGAAGCCCCCATAAGTTAGACTAAGCAATCTAACTTATGGGGGCTTCTTATTTTGAATGATAAAGCGTTGTCCTATGCCTCACACCTTTGTGGGTGGCGGGGCTTGTCAAGAGAAGCGGTAAATTTCCTCAGGGAATACTCTGCGGCATTTTGGTAATAGCAGTGTTTTTGCGAACATCATCAATGCGATGCTGCAAATCCAAAGCCTGCTGATGAAAGGCGTTAGCGGTATTCAACTCCGTCAGATTATCATCCTGAATTCCTGTCAGAAAATGCTGCCACTGAGCCAGAGAGGCTTGAGTTTCCGCAGCTCGCAATTCCTTGAGATATTGGGCTCCCTCCTGAACGGGAATGGCATCCAGCTCCTGCTGTCTTTTTTCCAAGGCTGGGATAATATCTGATTTGATGTAATCTGCCAGTGTACTGCGCTGCTTAGAGGACAGGCGGCCATCAGAGGTAGCTGTCAGCTGTTTAAATCGTGTTTGCTGGGTATCTAAAATATCATTATATTTGTCAATAATATCCTGAGTAGCTCTGCCATAGGCCAGCAGCCCGGAAGTCTGGATAGGAGTGACAAAATCCAAATAATCCCGGTAGTTGATAATTCTTACAACCTTCCAGCCCTCCTCTGTTTTGTTCATTAGCAGATTCAGCGTAAAGAGGGTGCCGGTGTAATCATCCTTTACCTGCACCTTGGCCAAAGCAGCATCCTTATTACGCTCTACCTTATCTATTTTTACAATGCTGGTATTCCGCAGCTGAGAGCGTTCGATTAGATATTCATAATCCATACCCAGTTGGCGGCCTTTGAGTAAACCATCATCAGCAGGATTCTGCCAGCTGCCATTGGCTGCATAGGACAACAAAAGCTGAGTTGTATCTTTTACCACCTGAGGTTTTATTTTTATATAAAATTGCTCAAACATAACCTTGGTTTCATTGGAAAGATGGTCGTCCTGGGCAAACATATCCCTGGTAAGATCATCATAGGCTTGACCGCTGATAGCCTCCAGATTGCAATATTCCTGCAAGGCTTTGACATCATGGTTTTTGATAGCCTGATTTAGCTGTTCCAAAGCATATTCTGGGGAGCTGGCATAAAAGAAACGCCATAGACCGAAGCCTAATACAAATACTAACAGCAGCATGGAGCCAATTCGCTCATAGCGAGTACGTCGTCGACGCAGTTCTAGCTGTTGCTGCCAATCAAATCTTCCCATTGTGTTCATCCCTTCTTTGAATCAATACACCTATTATAACCCCTACATTATTTAAAGAAAATGATTTTTTCATTTTCTTTAAATGGGATGACCACGAGGGTGGAGATATTAGCTCCACCCTGTTATTAGCACAGCTTCCCGTCACCTATAGAGGTGTTCAATAGTGAAAATGTAGCAGCATTTTCTTGGAAAAATATAGGGGTTATAAAGAATACAGTTGAATTTGCCGATAACATAAATAAGAAATATATTTTGAATTATGGAATGAGGCTGACTAGGTTTGTGGGTAGACGAAGTATTAGCCCCTTAGGCTAGCAGCTAGAACAGCTTCGTTAATTTTACCAAGTGTGCCGTAAAGCCACTGCCTTTAGGTAGGGGTTATAAGGTGCGTTCACAGGGACGTTTGGACAATCAAGGAGGAGTTTATATGGCAGCAAAAGTAGGAGGTTATGCTCAGCAGTTATCCATGCTGAATCATCTGAATAGACTGAATACGTCATTTAACAAGCATATGACAGCTATCGCTACAGGCAACAAGGTGAACAGTCCAGGAGATAATCCTTCCGTTTATTCCATTGGCACAAAAATGGGGATTCGCATCGGTGCTTTGGATCAGGCAGCAGCCAATACCCAGACTGGCTCTGCTATGCTCAAGGTAGCTGATGGGGCTATGAGCAATACTTTGGATATTCTGTCCACCATGCGGGAGCGGGCTTTGGCCGCAGCAAATTCCACGGCTAAAGATAGTGACCGGGCAGCTATTCAGAAGGAATTTAACCAGTATATTGACCAGATTACAGACAATTCTTTGGTGGAATACAATGGTATGACCTTGATGGATGGCAGTCATAGCGGTCTTAGCCGTCTTACTACTCAGGCCTATACCAATAGAGCCTTTAGTGTTGATACTAAAGGCGATACCAAGCTGACGGATTTGGCCCGCCGCAATGGAGATAGCATGGAGATTCAGGCTACTGATATGGTTACGGTGTCTTTTGTCAAGGATGGTAAAACCTATAGCAATAGCTATAAGGCAGGAGATACTACCCTGGCAGATATTTTTGCCAGTGCCAATCAGGCCGGAGCTGGCGATGTTTTTGACAATAATATAGGCAGTACCAAAGAAATTGGCACTGATGTTTATGGCAAGACACTGAATACCTCTGATGGCAAGAATGCTATTACTGTCAAGGCGGCAGATGCTGGCAAGGCCGGCGAAATTTCTGGCTTTACAGTATCTGTGCAAACGGCAGATGGTCAGGAGCGGAAGTCTGTAAACAATGTCTTTAATGAATTCTATGAGTCTATTGGTGCTGCGGAGAATAGAACAGGAGATGCTCTTACCTTGCAGGTAGGTGCTGACGCCAATCAGTCAATCAAGGTGGGTTTGGGCAATATTTCGGCCAGGGCCTTGGGCTTACAGGGCAGTGATGGTTCCTTCCTTAGTGTATCTACAGCGGAGGATGCCCAGACAGCACTAGCGGTTATTGATAATGCCATTAGCAAGGTACTGGATCAGTCCACTACGGTAGGGGCAGTTAGCAGCCGATTGGAATATACCTACAAGAATTTGACCACAGAGTCTGAGAATCTTACGGCAGCTCAGACCACGCTGATTGGTGCAGATATGGCCAAGGAAATTACCAATCTGGCCAGCGACAATATTTTGATGCAGGCAACACAGGCTATGCTGGCTCAGTCCTATCAGAATTCCAGCTGGTTCCTGAATTTGTTGAAATAAGCCATGGAAAAATAAATAATGAGGCGTAAGGCCGCTGTGGGACAATGGTGGGAAGAATCATTGTTTTCACAGCGGTTTTTGTCTTAAAAAAAGGGAAAATGAATTTTGTGGCGAATATAAAATATGAGTAACTATGACCGTAAGAAAGGCAGGGGCTGTAGAGTTTTTTTGCAGCTGGAATGTGAAAGGAAGATACTATGATTAATTCAGCAAATGCCATGCAGAGGCAAAAGCAAAAATATTTGCGTCTGTTGGCGGAAAAATACCCTACCAAGGAGGCTGTCTATGCGGATCTGATTAATCTTCAGGCCAGCCTGTGCCTACCAAAGGCAGTAGAGCATTTTGTTAGTGATCTTCATGGAGAATATGAGCTGTTTTATCATATTCTCAACAACTGTTCTGGGGTTATCAAGGAAAAGGTCGATTATGTTTTTGGTGCCAGGCTGACAGACGAGGAAAAGGCGGAGTTTTGCACCCTTATATATTATCCTGTTGAGAAAATGCAGCAGATGGAGGCAGAGCGCTGCAATACGCCAGAATGGTACCGGGAGAATCTTTCCCGTCTGCTAGAGGTTAGCAAGCTGATGACCTACAAATATCCTTTGACCAAGGTAAAAAGCTTTATACCTAAAAGCTATCGCAGTGTTATTACAGAGCTATTCAATACCCATCCAGAGGCTGATAGGGCCCAGTTCCTTTATAGTAAAAGACTGTTGAATATGATTGTTCAGGTGGGAGGAGCAGCAGATTTTATTGTAGCTCTGACTAGGCTGATAAAATGTCTGGCTGTGGGACATATGCATATTATTGGAGATTTCTATGACCGGGGCAATCGGCCAGATACCATTTTGGATATGATATTGGATTATCATTCCTTGGATATACAGTGGGGCAACCATGATATCCTCTGGATGGGAGCGGCCTGTGGCAGCGAGGTATGTATTGCTGGCGTAGTACGCAATAGCCTTCGGTACAAGAATACCGAGGTGCTGGAAAAGGGTTATGCTATCAGTCTAAGACCTTTGACTATGTATGCTCAAAGAATTTATCCAGATGAAAATCCGCTGAAGGCTTCGGAAAAGGCAATTTCCATGATTATGTTCAAGCTGGAGGGACAGTTGATACTTAGAAATCCAGATTTCAAAATGGAGAGCCGTCTTCAGCTGCAGAATGTAGATTATAATGCCAGCTGCTATAGCCTGAACGGCAAACGATACGAGCTATCTAGTGCATATTTTCCCACTGTTGACCCCAAGAATCCTTATGAGCTTACGGATGAGGAGAAGCAGATTATTGGGGATTTGAAATCTTATTTTATAGAAAGTGAACGACTGCAGCGCCATATAGAATTTATTTATAAAAAAGGCAGTGTATATACCTGCTGCAATCAGAATCTGCTGTTTCATGGCTGCGTGCCTTTGAACTGGGATGGCTCTTTGAAGGTAATATCCTTTGATGGCAAGCCATACAAGGGTAAGGCTTATATGGATTTTTGTGATCAAATGGCACGGAAGGCCAGAGCAACTAAGGAACAAAAGGCTTTGGATTTTATGTGGTTTCTGTGGAATGGTTTGCTGTCACCTATTTCTGGACGAGAATTTACGACTTTTGAGCGCATGTTCCTAGAGGACGAAAGCACCTGGAAGGAGCCATCGGATCCCTATTATGAGCTGGTGGACAGAGAAGAAATCTGTGAGTCTGTGCTGGAGGAATTCGGCTTAAATCCCAAGGATGGACATATTATCAATGGGCATGTACCGGTAAAGGTGTCCAAGGGTGAGACGCCTATCAAGGCAAACGGCAAGGCTTTGTGCATTGACGGCGGCTTTTGCAGGGCGTATCACAAGAAAACAGGTATTTCGGGATATACCCTGATTTATAATTCCCGTGGCTTTAGACTTTTGGAGCATCAAAATGTGGCAGATGTTCGTGAGGCTTTGAGAAATAACAAGGATATTGAATCCGTGTCCAGGACCATTGAGCTCCAATCCAAAATAACCACCGTGGGAGATACGGATGAAGGCAGGATTATTCAAGAAAAAATTACGGATTTGTATGGCTTGCTATTGGCCTATGAGCATGGTACCATAAAGCCACAGGATGAATAAGGTAATATAGAAAGGAAAATATGAAAAACAAGGCATTTATTTTTGATATGGATGGTGTTATCATTGACAGTGAGCCAATACACGCTAAAGCCAAAATGGCTACACTGCGGGAATATGGCATTACATTGAGTGCAGAAGAACTTGGGCTGGACAAATATGTAGGCCGTAGTGCCAAATCCTTCTGGGTGGATATGAAAGTCAGATTTCCAGAGATTTTTACTGAAGAATGGCAGGTTATGGCTGGCAAAAAATACGAGAAATACATGGATATTCTCAATAAAGATGCCAGCATAAAGGCCATACCGGGACTGCCGGAGCTGCTGCAGCGCCTGAAGGCCAAGGGGTATAAAATAGGCCTAGGCTCATCCTCAGTTCGACCTATGGTCAATAATGTATTAACTAGATTTGGGATTATTGATTATTTTGATGCTTTGACTACAGGTGATGAAGTGGAGCATGCCAAGCCGGATCCAGCGATTTATCTGCTGGCAGCTCAGAAGCTGGGGTTAGAGCCTGAGGCTTGTACTGTTGTAGAGGATGCGGCCTCTGGTGTGAAGGCGGCCAAGTCGGCCGGTATGCAGTGCATTGCTGTACGTAATCCAAATTCCGGCCAACAGGATTTGTCCTTGGCAGACAGGATTATTGATAAATATGAGGAAATCCAGCTGTAGTCCATAGGAAACTGCCCTGGTCTGGGGAGTGCTGCAGTGAAGTTTTCCTAGCCGGAGGCTGGGACTTTTTAGAAATAATATATACAAGGAGTTGCATAATATGACAGAAAAAGAATTGATGAAATTGCAGAATGGCAGCGATGTCCGGGGGATTGCTCTGGAGGGTGTGGAGGGCGAAAAGGTTAATCTGCGCCCTGAGGCAGCTAATCTGATTGCCGCCGCCTTTGTAAAATTTTTGAGCAAAAAGCTGGGCCGTCCTGCTGGGGAATTGAAGCTGGCTGTAGGCCATGATTCCCGTTTGTCTGCAACCAGCTTGAAGGAAGCTGCTCTGCAAGGTATTCTGGCAGAGGGGGCTCAGGCTTATGACTGTCATATGGCATCGACTCCGGCCATGTTTATGTCTATTGTATTCCCAGAAACTGCTATGGATGGCTCTATTATGATTACGGCCAGCCATTTGCCTTTCAATCGCAACGGCTTGAAGTTCTTTACCAAGGATGGCGGTTTGGAAAAGGAAAATATCATTGAGCTTTTGGAGATTGCCGCCGGGCTTCAGGAGCGTAGTGCAGATTTGGCTCAGGCAAAGCCTTTGGCCCTGATTGATATTTATGCCAAGAATCTCTGCGAGAAGATTCGTCAGGGGATTCAGGCTGAAAACTATGAACAGCCTTTGAAGGGAATGCATATTGTGGTAGATGCCGGCAATGGTGCGGGTGGCTTCTTTGCCAATAAGGTATTGGTTCCTTTGGGGGCAGATATTGAGGGCAGCCTCTATCTGGAGCCAGATGGGCATTTCCCAAATCATATTCCAAATCCAGAGAATCAGGCTGCTATGGATGCCATCAAGGGTGCAGTTCTCTCTAGTCATGCAGATTTGGGTATTATTTTTGATACTGATGTGGACCGTATGAGTGCAGTATTGCCTGATGGTCAGCAGATTAGCCGTAATGCCTTGATTGCCATGATGGCTGCTATTTTGGCTCCAGACTATCCAGGCAGCACTATTATTACAGATTCTGTAACCTCTGATGAGTTGGCAGATTTCTTGGAGAACAAGCTGCATTTGAAGCATCATCGTTATATGCGGGGCTACAAGAATGTCATCAATGAGTGTATTCGTTTGAATAAGGCTGGTACTGTATCGCCGTTGGCTATTGAAACCTCTGGTCATGGTGCTCTTAGTGAAAATTACTATTTGGATGATGGCGCATATTTGGCTGTCAAGCTGCTGATTGCTGCTGCCAAGGCTAGAGCAGA
Organism: uncultured Anaerovibrio sp.; assembly: GCA_934196075.1. Classification (GTDB taxonomy): domain Bacteria; phylum Bacillota; class Negativicutes; order Selenomonadales; family Selenomonadaceae; genus Anaerovibrio. The sequence continues at coordinate 556 of CAKPVW010000058.1, read as the reverse complement.
GGGCAAGGTGCTGGCGGATTTGATTAAGGATCTGCAGCATCCAGCTGAGGAAAGAGAATATCGCTTGAAGATTAAGGATGTGGAGGATTTCCGCAGCTATGGCCAGTCTGTGTTGGCTGAGTTTGAAAAGCGGGCTGCAGCCAAGGGGATTAAGATGGCAACTCCATCCTATGAGGGAATACGTCTGGTATTCCCAGGGGAAGGCTGGGTTCTTTTGCGTATGTCTTTGCATGATCCTAATATGCCAATGAATATGGAGAGCACTCATGTAGGGGGTTGCGACAAGCTAACTGCCATGGTTAAGGAAATGGTAACGGGCTTTGAGCATTTGGATATCAGTGTATTGGGTTGAAATTTTGTCTAGCTTTTGCTGGTAAATGAATACAAAACGCCATGGTGGGTTGTGCCTGTCATGGCGTTTTTGATTTGGCATAAGAAATTCTAATTTGTAGAGGCATATATCCCAGGTTTTTCGAGATACAGCCTGCGGTCATAACGACTTTTGCTCTGTCGGCTAAATGACCCTGCCTGATAATTTATCCTTACGCAGAGATAC
>CAKPVW010000057.1 GCA_934196075.1 uncultured Anaerovibrio sp. | reverse complement strand
TTGCATCCCGGCCTGTAAGATAATTGCTCATAAGACAACGCCCAGAATAGGAAATGCACATAGCCCCGTGCACAAACATTTCCAGCTCCACAGGGCATTTTTCACGAATCTCCTTGATTTCTGCCAAAGACATTTCTCTAGCCAGCACCACACGGCTGGCACCCAAATCCGCCCAGGCATTTACCGCCGTCCAATTGGTATTATTAGCCTGGGTACTGATATGCAGCTCCACATCAGGAGCATATTGCTTGGCCAGAGTAAATACGCCCAAATCTGCTACCAAAATAGCGTCTACCTGAATATCATTCAAAAAAGCCAAATAAGCCGGCAATTTGGCAATATCGCTATTATGAGGAAAAATATTGACGGTAACATAGATTTTTTTGCCCAGTCGGTGCGCAAAATCCACTGCCTCCTCCATTTCCTCATTGGTAAAATTTCCGCCAAAGGCTCTAAGTCCAAAAGCCTTTCCTCCTAGGTAAACAGCATCTGCACCATAAAGCAGAGCCATTTTCAGCTTTTCCATATTGCCTGCCGGAGCCAAAAGCTCAGGTTTTTTCATCTTTTATCCTCCAATAAATACACAAAACGAAGCTTATTTATGTCCAATCTCCTTGCAGCCTGCCCGCCGCTGACTAACAGCCAAGCCATCTCCATTTTCATGGATTTCTGTTTGAAATTCCCCGTTCTCTGTCACCATAGTTATATATTCCCGCAAACGCTTCACTATGGTACGAAAACGCCGGGGAGCTGGCACATTTCCTCTCACATAACCACGAAACAGCACATTATCAGCTACCACTAAGGCATCCTCTGTCAGCAAAGGATATATCTTACGAAAATAATCCGGATATTGCCCCTTGGCTGCATCTATAAAAACCATATCAAAGGGACCTGCCAGCTTCTGAATATTTTCTCCGGCATCTCCGGTTATAATCTGAATACGATGGCCATATATTGACCTATCCACAAAGCCCCTGGCTTCCGCAGCTCGTTCTGGACTTAGTTCCAAACTAATAATTTCTACATCAGGTGACGCATTGGCAGCAATATAAAGGGTAGAATATCCAATCGCCGTGCCAATCTCCAATACTCTTTTAGGCTTTCTATCAGCCACAGCCCTTTCCAGCACAGCCAATCCATTTATATTAATAATAGGCACATGATTGGCCTCACCATAGGCTTTCATTTCTGCCAGCAGCTCTGCCAGCTCCTTATTCTCATTACTCATAAACTTCCCCTTTAGCGAACCTGATCTACCAAATCCAAATGCTCATCATAGGTATAGCCATAATGATTATGTCCCTGGGTATCTGCTACAAAATACAGGTACTCCGTGTCAGCAGGATTCAAAACTGCCTCAATGGAGGCCATACCGGGACTGGCTATAGGTCCAGGAGGCAAGCCATAATGCTGATAAGTATTATATGGTGATTCTATTTTGGTATCTGCAATGGACAAATTTTCCTTGGGACCATCCAGCAAATACTGAATAGTTGTATCCGTCTGAAGTGGCATATCAAGAGCCAAACGCTTAAAAAATACCTGCGCAATAATAGGTCTATCCTCTGCAAAGCGAGCCTCCTTCTCCACCAGGGAGGCCAAGGTTACCAGCTCATAAACAGATAGATTTTTATCTGCCGCCTGCTGTCGTAGTTCTGCGGTCAATTTATGGTCAAATTCATCTGCCATACGGCCCATAATATCCTGACAGGTAGCATCAGTAGCAAATTCATAGGTATCTGGAAACAAAAAACCTTCAATGGCATAATCTGCCTCTGGTGTCTTTTGGATATAGTCATAGGGGGCAAAATCCTTAGCAGCTGCTAGGAATTCTATCTCATCCACCAAACCATGCTCTGCCAACAACTTGGCAATCTGCCGCACATCATATCCCTCTGGTATAGTAACCCATTGTGAAGCAGAGCGGCCATTTATTAATACACCTAAGGCGTCTCCTACAGTCATATTTTTCTGCAAAGAAAAAGTACCTACCTTTAGCTTGTCATCAGCACCATTCAGCCTTACTGCCAGCTTAAATTTCCAAGCTGAATCAATAATCCCTTTTTCCGCCAATAGCTCCCCAATCTGACTAGAAGCCATACCTGGTGCAATCCGCACAATCACCTTGTCATCCCCCTGAACCTCATGTATAGGAGAAACTCTATAATCCATGCTAAGCACACCCAAGATTAAACAAATTGCCACGAAAACTGCCAATATGACAAAAACTATATTTTTTTTGGCTTTTTTATTTTCCTCATCCTTCAGCCACTTCTTTAGGTTATTTTTCTTTTCTTCCAGAAACATATAACACCCCTTATTTCGCATATAGTCAAATAGCTATTTTCTAATCACAATTACATTTCTAACAAATTATTATACCACATCCCACAATATACAGCAAAAACTCCTAACCACAAAGCATATTATCCAGCTATATTTTCCAGCAAAAAAGCCCTGCTAGGCTGTCCCCCACAAATTAGACTGACAATAGTCTAATCTATGGGATCACATCCTAACAGGGCATTTATGGTATCTAAAATCAGATCATGTTCTTATGATAAGCATCATAGAGAGCCTTCAGCTCCTCCATCTTGTCATACATTTCAACCTGCAGACCGGAGGCAGTTTCATAATCACCCTCCAGCAGAGCGGTCTTCAACAGAGTAAAGAGGGACTTCTCATCAATGCTGTCCTTGGCCAGATAGCAGCGGAGACCATTAATCTTGTTCCAGTTGTAGGAATCCTGATCAGTAACATAATCAGAAACAATTTCCTTGCAAGCGCGGACAATATCGCGGTTCTCAGGAATAATACGGCTAATAAGCTCAGTCTGCCAACGAACCAAAGCACCAGCCTTGAAGGCTTCAATAATAGCATCTGTGAAGGCACCTGCAGCACATACAGCAGCCCGCTTCTCAGGATAGTTATCCAAACCGGACAGATTCTCCCAAACGGTAGCAGGAGGTGCACCAAAGAGACGATTACGCTCTTCCTCGGTATAATCCTCGAATACATCCTTCTCAGAACGATAAGCACGATTCTTCTCCAGATAGCCAGCCTCATCACCAGCCTCCTTGGACAGCTCAGCCAACAGCTCAGTAGTAGTCTTGTAGGCAGAATACTTAATACCATCCAATGCAGCAGAGTAAATAGCTGCCAGTACCAGATAAGTATTGGTATATGGGTTGCAGGCACGAAGCTCGAAACGAGTAGCGGCAGGATTGTTAATATCACGAATCAGGCCAGCCAGAATAGTACGGTTACGGGATGGAACAGCAGGAGTGTGGCCCAGAGAAGTAACAATACATACAGGAGCCTCGAAACCTGGCTTCAAACGATTCAAAGAGTCATTGGTAGCAGATACGAATGGGTTAATAACCTCATAGTTCTTCAACAGGCCCATGATAGCACCATAACCAATAGCACTCATGAAGTCAGCCTTCATATCCTTTGGTGCAAAGAGGTTGTAGAACTTGCCATCCTTCATAATAGCACCCATACCAATATGAGTATGCTCACCATTACCTGCCAGACCAATCATTGGCTTAGCCTTGAAGGAAACCTCCAAGCCATTCATGCGGAATACCTCACGAATCAAAGTGCGGACAATCAGCTCGTTATCAGCAGCCTGCAGAGCATCAGCGAACTTCCAGTCAACCTCAATCTGCTCGCATACGCTAACCATACGGCCAGACTCATCCAAATGAGCCTTGATACCGCCAACTTCCTTATGGCCCATCTCAACATTAAGACCATATTTATCCAAAAGCAGCACAGCCTGCTCCAAAGCATTACGGACAATACCGTGGGTACGCTGCCAATACTGCTCCTGCATAACCTGAGAAGCAGACATTTCCTCAATGTTGGCATCCTCCAGCGGAGTCTTTACCCAGAACTCCAACTCAGTAGCAGAGGTGAAGCAAATATCCTCAACATCTGCACCATTAATGTGCTCCAAACCGGAAATGGTACCAGCAGTATGGAAGATGTTAAGCAATTCCTTCTTTACATAATCCAAAGTGTCCTTCAAAACAGCACGGGAATCTACACGCTTGCCCTCGTGGATCAGGAAAGCAGGAATACGCAGAGTACCGATTGGCTTATCAGTTTCCTCGTCATAATTCTCAAAATTATAATCAACAAACCAATTTACGGATGGATCGATAGGCATATCAACCTTGGCATTATTCAGGGTTGCAATACCAGCCAATACAACAGAAGAACCATCTGTCTGTACTGCGGAGCCAGCATAGAAATCTTCCATATCCTTCAAGAAAATTCTTACAGGAATCTTTTCATCAGTATCGTTACCTGCATGGTCAATGCCCACCAGAGAAACAAATTTAATCTCTGGATGTGCCTCCAGCATAGCAACAATATCCTTCTTCTCAGAGTTCGCAGGAATGACATACAGTAAATCTTCCATTTTAAAACCACCTTTTCATTATTATCTTTGACTAACTGTGGCAATAAAAATAGCCACACAGAAAAAAGGTCCCAGACCATATATCTCTGTGCGGCTTCATTGCCGTAGAATATTTAACTTGCTTACAAGTGTTATATTAACATATAAGCCAGGGTTTGACAAGGTATTTTGCAAAGTTTTTTGTATACCGAAAACTAATCAAGCCAGGAACCCAATTATCCCTTGTTAAGAAAACGCACCTCTGCTGGCTGCCCTACGGTAAAGCCAACTCTATCCTCTGGTGAAATAGATATTTTCACTATCCATGTAGAACTGCCGGCCTGCTGACCCTCTGTATTATCCTGCTCATCCTGATTATCTTCTTCTGGCTGTACAATATCCATAACCAAGCCATGATATTTTTCTCTATCTACATAGTAATCAACAGCCTGTCCTAAACGAATATTATCCTGCTGGTCAGAGGATAGATAAGCTTCAATCCACATTTCATCTGAGCTGCCAATGCTGGCTACCACCTGACCTGCCTCTACTTCTGTCCCTGGAGCCATATCTCCTAAATGCACAACTCCATCCACAGGTGCTACAATCTCCGTTGCTGACACATTTCCCTTGGCCTTATCCAAGGCTGCCTGAGCCTGTTTAACCTGCAGCTCCGCTCTTTTAATAGTTTCGGGGTTAGCCGCCTGTACAGTAGTATCATAGGTAACAGCTGCCTGACTTTGAGCGCTAGCGGCGGAAGCAGCCAAGGCTTGATATTCTGCTGCTGCCTGATCTCTTTTTACAGCACTAATAGCCCCCATTTCATAGAGTTGATTCATACGCTCCATGCGGCTTCTTGCTCTTTCCACCTCGGCACTAGAGGCTCCGCCAGCAGGCTGACTAACCATTCTAGGTGTCTGAACAGTTACCCCTTTCTTAACCTGTTCCAAATTCCGCTGAGCTAGTTCAACAGCCTGTTGCAGCTGCTTTAATTGTTCCTCTGTTACATTGACCTTGATGGTGGCAATGACATCTCCTGCTTTGACAGTATCACCGTCCTGCACCAAAATTTGATCCACCCTGCCTGTTACCCTAGCCTTGGCATCCACCATATCACTGGTGACCTGAGCCTCCCTTACGGTAATATCTCCCTTGCCATACATGGTATACCATACTAGACTTGACACAACAACAGCCAAAATAATCAATGAAGGAATTCCCCAGATTATCAAAGCCTTTATTTTCTTGCTAATATCCTTTTCAGCCAAATCAATTCCTGCCCTTCCTTAGAACTACAGGGCTGTACACCATCCCTGTAATGGGTAATTATAATCCTCTAATGTGAAAAATTCAAGAAAAAAGTGACCGCCCCAAGGACAGTCACTTTTAACTTGAATCTAGTTCCCATAGCAAAAACCGGAACTTCTAGGGTAAATTCTGTGAAGATTAGTTGTTAGGGCAATTTTCTCTCTGAGGACAATCATTTGGTGGGTAGGTAAAGCCTGGATCCAGCTCTTCATCTGGATTATTCCACCCCTGACCATGGTGAGGCCTATTGTGCCCGTGATGTCTGCCATAGCCCATTCCCCGGTCAATACCTGGTCTCTGAGGCACAATTGTGGAAAAATCTACCCCCAGTTCCTTGGCTACATCAGGCCATCGATTGTTGATCTTCTTCATATCCATAACGGCATGAACATCCTTGCCGGAAGCATCAGCCAGTTCGGCAGCTATACCAATATCCCTGCTGGTATATCCCTCCTGCAGCAGCTGCATGGCTGTAGCGGCATTAATCTTGCTGTTAGCAGCTATACGTTCTGCCATCATGGAATGGCGCTCATTCAACAGTTCCTCCTGAGTAACCCCGAAACTCTCTGCCACCTGCTGCCAGCTATTGCTATTGGTTTTAGCATTAACTACATCCGTAAAGGATTTACCACTTAGCTTGGCAATATGAGCAGCCTCACAGGCCTCATGGAAATAACCACCATTATTGCAATAGCTGATAATTTCATCTTTGCTTACATTGGAATTGTCAGCCAGCTCCTGTGCCATGGTATTCAGATCATACCGTGGCGGCATTTCCTGAGTCACCACCGGTCTTGGGCTGTTATTCTGCGAAGCAGCATGAGCGGTATCAATCAGCATAGCAGAGCCTGTTACAATAATGGCACCAGCAGCCAAACCAACAAAGATTTTTTTATAAGAATTTTTCATATCAAACATCCCCTTTTTACTATATCCTCTATCCTTAATGGATATCTTAATTAACTACACATAGTATATGCTGATTGCCTTAAAAAAATCTGAATATTTCATTAGAATCAGATTAAAATTATCCGACATCAAAGCAGGAGCCACCAATAAATTCCCGCAAAATAGATGTATTAGGAATATCCTTTTCATCAATAATAGCCTTGAAATACCGGCAGAAGGCCAGCAGCTCCTCTGCTCTGCCATAGGTATCATCCTCTGGTGGTATCTCAGACAGCATGTACATAGCATATTTTTTCAACACCGCCAGCTCATAAAGCAGAGCAGAATTGAAGGTAGCATCCACCTCATCCTGGAATGGATAAATATTCTTCTGCTCCCCCTCTAGAACTGTTGGCCACCTGCGAATAGTCTCAGCTGCCGAGGTTCCCCTGGTACGATAATCTCTTACAATCCGCCGGAATAATCTAGCCTGAGTAGTAGAAAGCCGAACCTCCTCATTCATATAGAGAGGCGTCAATGAGCTAACATAGATTTTGAACTTCTCGTCCCGAGGAATACTGCTGCTTACCCTGTCATTAAGGCCATGAATACCTTCAATAATAATCGGCTGATTGGATTTTAGCTTGATAACAGCCGAAGGCTTGGCATCTCTGATGCCTTTTTTGAAATTGAATTTTGGAATACGCACTTTTTCACTAGCTAGCAGCTTTTGCAGATGGTTATTAAATAGCTGCAAATCAATGGCTCCCAGACATTCAAAATCGTATTCTCCATTTGGCTTTTTGGGGGTATCTTCCCTATTATGGAAATAATCATCCATAGATATGGACACAGGCTCCAAGCCCAAAACCCTCAACTGTACCCGAAGGCGTTGAGCAAAACTGGTTTTGCCAGAGGAGCTAGGGCCTGCTATCAGCACCAGACGCCGACTATCAATTTTGCGAGAAATTTCATCAGCAATATTAGCAATACGCTTTTCGTGCAATGCCTCTGATACTCTGATTAGTTCCCCAATATTTCCGTTTTCCACAATGGCATTCAAATCCGTCACATAAGAACAATGCAGGATTCTAGCCCATTCCTGACTTGCTTCCAAAGTTTTCTGAAATGACATACTCTCACCTCTATTTTTTTATTTTATTCCCTGTTGTAATAATACGACATGAATCTGAAAAAACCTGCAAAAAAAGGAGAGTTCTCACTCTCCTAAAAAATTTTATTTACTTTAGCCAAAAAGGGCCATCACAGCCACATAGGAAAGGGCACCCATAATAGCGGTACATGGTATGGTAAATACCCAGGCCATAACCATTTGCTGAGCTACTCCCCAACGCACGGCATGAATACGCTTGGCCGCACCAACACCCATAATAGAGCCTGACACTACATGAGTCGTACTAACAGGCAGATGCAGCATGGTAGCTGTAAAAATAGTAATGGAAGAATTCAAATCCGCCGCAAAGCCATTCACAGGCTCCAGCTTGAAAATCTTGCCGCCAACAGTCTTAATAATGCTCCAGCCGCCCATAGAAGTACCCAAAGCCATGGCAGTTGCAGCCAAAATCTTAACAATGGTTGGTACCTCAAACTCAGAGATTACACCACTGGAAAACAGAGCCAAGGTAATAATACCCATGGATTTCTGCGCATCATTGGAACCGTGAGAAAAGGCCATGGTAGCCGCTGTTATAATCTGCATTTTCTTAAAGCGATGATTCAGCTTGGATGGACTAGAATTGGCAAACACTCGGAACAATATGGTCATAATGATGTAACCCATGACCATACCAATCAGCGGAGAGGTTACCAAGGCAATAACAATCTTGCCAATACCACCAAAATTCAAACCTGCCATGCCCATATCAGACATAAGCACACCGCCAATCATACCACCTACAAGAGCATGAGAGGAGGAGCTGGGCAGGCCAATCTTCCATGTCAAAAGATTCCATATAATGGCACCCATCAGAGAAGCAATAATAATAGGCTCCTCAATGGTGCCTACTACAATATCTCCACCAATGGTTTTGGCTACGCCGGTACTAATCATAGCACCCAAGAAGTTCAGCACCGCCGCCATAATAATCGCCTTGCTAGGAGATATGGCTCTAGTAGATACTGAGGTAGCAATGGCGTTGGCTGTATCGTGGAAGCCATTGATAAAGTCGAATATCAAGGCCAGCAGCACTACAATAATTATAAAAGGATGAATATCAAGCATACTTCATTACCACACCTTTTAGCAGATCTGCCATTTTTTCGCAATGGTCTAGAGTGTCCTCCAACCCCTCCAAAAGATCCTTCCATTTTATCAGCTCAATAGGATCCTTGACATTCTCAAACAGATAAGCCAGCTCGCTGCGGAAGACATGGTCACCCTCACTCTCCAGCTTGTCAATACGAGAGGTAATCTTTAGAAGCTCCTCCTGATTTTTGGTAATGGCGTGCAAAAGTGTAGTAGCACGTTTTATCTCTGCCGTAGATTCAATCAGCAGCTTGGTAAGACGCAAAGCCCCTTCTCTAGCTGCTTCATTGGTATGGTAGATAACGATGCGCTGCAACATGCCCTGCAGCTGGTCTACACCATCATCCATGCCGTTAGCTATGGCATAGATATCCTCACGGTCAATAGGAGTAATAAAGGTCTGGTTCAGCTTGTCAATAATCGCATCATTGACCTTGTCTGCCTGATGCTCCAGATCATTAATCTCCTTTACCTTGATGTCCGCCTTGCGGTGATCCATCATAACCTCGTCCAGCAACAAAGCACCCTGATAGAAATAATCGGCACTGGTTTCAAACAGCAAAAAAAACTCGTTGCTCTTTTTCTTCGGTTTTAAATCAAACATGTATATCCCCCTTTAAGGATAAATTATACTTATTCCTCTACTATTTTATCATCAATCCCTAGCATACGCAATAAGATTATCTCCCATAATTAATCACTGCTAAAATACATTGTCTATCTTGCGTTTTAACCTATCTACCACAAAATTCTTCATGTTTTTTTGCTCTAAATCACATTTTTAAGGGATATTTACCATGTTTTATCACAAAACTCAGCATAAAAAACAGCACATTTATCACATTTTTCATTTTAATACCACTATAAGCAACATAAAGAATTTGATGAAAACTACAAACTGGTCTGCCGAAAATGCCATGAAGGCATTAGGCATTGCGCCATCTGAGTACAAAAAATACCTTATGATGCTTTAAAACAAAACAGCACCGGAAAAACAAGGGTTGCTAGCTCGGAAATCGAGCCAGCAACCCTTATTTTATGGCAAATTGTACCTATCATAAACTGAATTTATTAGAGGATATTAATATTTATACCAAGTTTTTTTCTGCTCAATTCGCTTCGCCAAAATAATAGATTGCTTCAACGTGCAGCAAAGCATTTCAACATCTACATCATACTCAGCCATGCCATCCAGCATTTTTATATCATCTAAAACAGAAGAAGCCTCCTTCTTCCCTATCCCCCATATACGCTTATCTGACTTTGTGGCATCGCATTCCTCATCTAAAACCTCCCTCAATTGTTTGTCTGAGCTTTGGTCTGAGTTCTCCCCACCTTGGCACAATTCCGATACAAGCTTCATAAGCTTCTCAGACAGACTTACACTCTGCTCCTCATCAACTTTAGCACATTTGGCACAAACGGCTCCTTCATGCTCCCTGCCCAACAAATAATCCAAGGACACGCCATAAAAGTCTGCGAAATCCATTAACGCCCCCAATTCTGGAGAACGTTTATCATGCTCAATAAAGGATATAGCCGCAGTTGTATATTTTCTATTGTATTTTTCATTATAAATCC
>CAKPVW010000056.1 GCA_934196075.1 uncultured Anaerovibrio sp. | reverse complement strand
AAGCTGTCACTGCGTTCAGCTTCTAACGCCTTTAATTCGTTAAGAAGCGAGGCGCATTAATATGCCATGGAAGGGTAAATGCCATACCTCTCAGTTAGTGTATTTACAACGATTTCTCGCCTTGGCACAATTTGAAGATTTTGCGAATTGGCTGGAATAGAACAGCAGATGGTAGGGAAATCACTATGATTCGCCAACAGCCGGAGGGGCATGACACTTTTGCGGCAGGAGGCTTCCTGCTTTTGCGAAGCAAAAGTGAGCCCGGTGGCACTCTCTACCATTCCGGTATCTGTGAATTGGCTCAGCGACAAGCGGTATCTCTGCGTAAGGATAAACCATCAGACAGGGTCATTTAGCCGACAGAGCAAAAGTCGCCATGACCGCAGGCTGTATCTCGAAAAAACTGGGGTGTATAGCCATACAAATCATAATTTACTACTCCAGCATAGGCTTTAAGAACTTCCCTGTATAAGATGACTTGACCTTAACAATTTCCTCTGGCGTGCCCTGAGCCACAATCGTACCTCCTTTATCTCCTCCCTCTGGGCCCAAATCTACAATATAATCCGCACTTTTAATCACATCCAGATTATGCTCAATAACCACCACAGAATCTCCACCGTCAACTAACCGCTGAAGAATTTCCAACAGCCTATGAATATCTGCCGTATGTAAACCGGTGGTAGGCTCATCCAAAATATACAACGTTTTGCCTGTGGAACGACGGGACAGCTCCGTAGCCAGCTTTACCCTCTGAGCCTCGCCCCCAGACAGAGTTGTAGCAGATTGCCCCAGCTTGACATAACCCAGTCCAACATCCTGCAGCACCTGCAGCTTGTTGGCAATACGAGGCACATTCTTAAAGAACTCCACAGCTTCCTCAATAGTCATATTCAACACATCAGCAATAGATTTTCCCTTATATTTAACTTCCAAGGTTTCCCGATTGTATCTAGCACCGCCACAAACCTCACAAGGCACATATACATCTGAAAGGAAATGCATCTCTATCTTGATAATGCCATCACCTTTGCAGGTTTCACACCGACCACCCTTAATATTAAAGCTAAACCGCCCAGGCTTATAGCCACGCATCTTAGCCTCACTGCACTGACTAAACAGCGTTCTAATCAAATCAAATACACCGGTGTAGGTAGCAGGATTGGAACGAGGCGTTCTACCAATAGGGCTTTGGTCAATATCAATAACCTTATCCACATTCTCCATGCCCAACAGCTTTTTGAATTTTCCCGGTCTGCCCTTAATGCGATAAAGCTTGGAAGCCACTGCCTTATAAAGAATTTCATTTATCAAGGTACTTTTACCAGAACCAGATACACCAGTAATGACAGTAAATACCCCCAAAGGCAGTTTCAAATGCACATTCTTTAAATTATTCTCCTCTGCTCCCAAAATCTCCAAAAAATTACCATTTCCCTGCCGTCTTTTCTCTGGCACAGGAATAAATTTTTTATGGCTTAAATACTGACCTGTTACTGACTCCGGCACAGCCATAATCTCCTCAGCTGTCCCCTGTGCCACCACATAGCCTCCCTGAGAACCAGCTCCCGGCCCAATATCCACAATATGATCTGCCACCCGCATGGTATCCTCATCATGCTCCACCACCAGCAGGGTGTTGCCCATATTCCGCAAATTTTTCAATGCCTCCAGCAGTTTGTTATTATCCCGCTGATGCAAACCAATACTAGGCTCATCCAAGATATACAGTACCCCTACCAAGCCAGAACCAATCTGAGTAGCCAGCCTGATACGCTGAGCCTCACCGCCAGATAAAGTACCAGCAGCTCTAGATAAAGTAAGGTACTCCAAGCCAACCTTAGCCAAGAATCCCAATCTGGCATGGATTTCTTTTAGTACCTGCTGACCAATAGTCAGCTCTCTCTCTGTAAACTCCACCTGCTGGAAAAATTCCTGACACTGAGCCACAGGCATATCCGTTACCTGCTGAATATTTTTACCTCCAATGGTGACAGCCAGCACTTCTGGCTTTAATCTGGCCCCATGACATTCAGGACACAGATTGACACTCATATAATTTTCATATTCCTCCCGCATGGTATCTGATTCAGATTCCCGGTAGCGACGGTTGAGAATATTCATTACCCCCTCAAAGGGAATACGATGAATCTTGTATTGGCCAAACATATTCTCATAGCCAAACTCCAAAATCTCCTCCCCAGTACCATAGAGAAGTTTTTGCTGCAGCTTGGCTGGCATCTCCTGCCAAGAGGTATCCAAAGTGCAGCCATATTTTTGCACCAAAGCATCCATTTGGCGCATATAATATCCTTTAACATTGGTAGACATAGGCGCAATGGCCCCCTCAGCCAAGGATTTAGCCTTATCTGGCAGTACCAGCTCCAAATCCATCTCCATTTGACTGCCCAATCCACTACAAACAGGACAAGCGCCAAAAGGACTGTTAAAAGAAAACATTCTCGGTGTAATCTCCGGTAGGCTGATACCGCAGTCCTCACAGGCAAAATTCTGGCTGAACATAAGCTGTTCTCCATCTACAATCTGCACATAGGCCACACCTTGCCCCATCTTCAAGGCTACCTCCATAGATTCTGCCATACGAGGCCGTATTTCTGGCCGAATAATCAGTCGGTCAATAACCACCTCAATGGTATGCTTTTTATTTTTTTCCAGCTGAATTTCCTCACCAGCATCCCGGATTTCACCATCAATGCGCAGACGGGTATAGCCCTCCTTGCGAATATGCTCCAACAGCTTTTTGTGCTCGCCCTTTTTCCCCCGCACCGCCTGAGCCATAATCAATAGCTTGGTGCGTTCTGACAAAGCCAACAGCTGATCCAGCATCTGATCCAAGGACTGCTGATTAACAGGTTTGCCACATTTAGGGCAATGAGGGTGCCCAACTCTAGCAAAAAGCAAACGCAGATAATCATAGATTTCCGTAACTGTGCCTACGGTAGAACGAGGATTGCGGCTGGTGGTTTTCTGGTCAATGGAAATAGCTGGAGACAACCCCTCTATATAGTCCACATCAGGCTTGTCCATCTGCCCCAGGAACTGCCGGGCATAGGATGATAGGGACTCCATATACCGTCGCTGGCCCTCTGCATAGATGGTATCAAAGGCCAAGGAGGATTTACCGGAGCCGCTAAGACCGGTAATAACCACCATTTTATCCCTGGGAATATCCAAATTAATATTTTTTAAATTGTGCTGTCTAGCACCACGAATGCGAATATACTTATCCATAAACTACCTCATATATCCTTACCCTAAGCATACTATTGACAAAATCGTCACATATAATGACTTTAGCCCGCAAAATACCTGCTATTTATCTTTTGATGCCCATAGTATCCTGCAGCTCAAAAATCATATCCCTAAGCTGAGCAGCCCGCTCAAACTCCAAAGCTCTGGAGGCCATCTGCATTTCCTTTGTCAAAGCCTTCAAAAGCGCCTCCCCTTCCTTCTTGGTCAGCTTTTTATCCGGCCGTTGCAGCTTCTTGGCCGCAGCCTTGACCTTGGCATCTATATCAACCTTGTATTCACCGCTTTCCTCAGCCACCAAGGTCAAATCAATCAAATCCTTTATGGGCTTTACAATGGTTTTCGGCACAATATTATGCTCCTGATTATATACCTCCTGCACCTGACGACGGCGGGCTGTTTCATCTATGGCTCTCTGCATGGAATCCGTAATCACATCAGCATACATAATAACCTGTCCCTCGGCATTGCGTGCAGTACGGCCTATGGTCTGAATTAGTGACGTATCAGAGCGCAAAAAGCCCTCCTTATCCGCATCCAGAATAGCCACCAAAGATACCTCTGGCATATCCAGGCCCTCACGAAGCAGATTTATTCCAACCAGCACATCAAATTTGCCCAATCGCAGTTCCTTAATAATCTGAGCTCTTTCAATGGTGGCAATATCTGAATGAAGATACCGCACCTTCACACCCATTTCCTTGAGATAATCTGTAAGATTCTCTGCCATACGCTTGGTCAAGGTAGTTACCAAAACCCGCTGATTTTTAGCTGTTCTTTTATGAATTTCTCCCAGCAAATCATCCATCTGCCTCTCCAAAGGACGGATTTCGATTTCTGGATCCAAAAGTCCCGTAGGACGAATAATCTGCTGTACCACCTGCTGAGCTTGACCTAGCTCGTATTTAGCCGGCGTAGCAGAAACATATACAATCTGATTAATCCTCTTTTCAAACTCCTCAAATTTCAGAGGACGGTTGTCATAGGCCGAAGGAAGACGAAAGCCATTATTGACCAACGAATCCTTCCGGGACCTGTCCCCTGCATACATAGCCCGCACCTGAGGCAAGGTAACATGGGATTCATCCATGACCATGAGAAAATCCTCTGGGAAATAATCCAACAGGGTATAAGGTGCATCTCCTGCTTTACGGCGGGTTAAATGCCGGGAATAATTCTCAATGCCTGAGCAGTAGCCCATTTCCTGAATCATTTCCAAATCATAATTTACTCGCTGTTCAATACGCTGGGCCTCAATCAATTTATTTTCTGATTTAAAGAATTTGACCTGTTCCTCCATTTCCTGTCGAATGGTGGACATGGCATATTCCAAGTTCTCTCGATTGGTAACATAATGGGAGGCTGGAAAAATCATGGAATGAAGCCGTTCCCCAATAACCTTACCGGTAAGCACCTCAAATTCCAGAATCCTATCTACTTCATCCCCAAAAAGCTCTATCCGCACTGCTTTGTTGCTATAACCAGCTGGGAATACCTCAATAACATCGCCTCTCACCCGAAAAGTGCCACGCTCCAGTACCAAATCATTGCGCTCATATTGAATAGCCACCAGCCGACGGAGAATTGCATCTCTGTCCGTTTCCTGCCCTTTGTGCAGGGACAAAACCATTTCATGATAGCTTTCTGGGGAACCCAAACCATATATGCAGGAAACACTGGCCACAATAATAACATCCCGCCGCTCAAAAAGAGAGCAAGTGGCGGAATGCCGCAGTTCATCTATTTCGTCATTGATGGACGCATCCTTCTCTATATAAGTATCTGTAGAGGCAATATAGGCCTCTGGCTGATAATAATCATAATAGCTGACAAAATAGCCTACATAATTATCTGGAAAAAAAGCTTTGAACTCGCTGGCCAGCTGGGCTGCCAAAGTCTTGTTGTGGGCAATCACCAAGGTAGGCCGCTGCACCTTCTCAATAAGCTTAGCTATGGTAAAGGTTTTGCCTGTACCAGTAGCTCCCAGCAGCACCTGAGCCTCCTGACCATTTTCAATACCGGCCGCCAATGCTTCTATAGCCTCCGGCTGATCCCCCATAGGCTCAAAGGGAGCTACCACATGAAAAGGCGTAGCCTTATCTTCATTAAATTCTACATTATTCAGCTTAGGCAGCATAGACAAACCTCCTCAAAAAAAATCAGCTTGCGTGATTAGAACACACAAACTGATTATAGCACAATTAAAACATAAAATCCATATTCTTACGCAAATGTCAATTTCCCTCATATTCTACATATATTGCTTTTTTTCAAACTCTTGCACAAAATATTCATCACTCATGCATTCTTCATCGAAATACTTTTCAGTCAGATACGTTCTGCGTTTCCGCCGTTAATCATCCATGGCCATCCTTTAATGGTATGATCTTTTGCGATTTGATTCACCCATTTACAAAACTGAACAGCACGCTCGGAATTAACTTTAAATCCTACGGCAATTATCATTTCTGTGGAGTAGTGATTTATGATGTAACTTTTTCCATCAGCAGCAGTTATCCGAAATTTTCGGATAACTGAATTCTCCTGCAATTCGCTATCACTAAATATTTTTTTAACGTCCCAATAGTCATCATTATGCCTGTACAGCAAATTAGCTGTATTTACATCCCTATCGTGATATGTATTGTACTTTGGGCAACACCCATATCTAACTTCCGAGTTGTCAATCAATAATCTCATATTCTGAAGATTTAAGGAGGTCCAGTGCCCGTTGATAATTTTCCTTTTTTATCAAAACGTAGTCAGTATTGTAGGTAGATATTGCGAAAATTGAAATTCCATTATTTGCCAAAATCGTAGTGATTTTAGACAATACCCCGATTAGTGAAAAATTCAAAATGCCTTGGATACGAAAGGCTTTCCAACCGTCATCACGTTTGATTACATTTGACGGAACATCGCTCGTAACACATACAAGAGATTTCTCTTGGTCCGTTTTTCCAAGAAAGCAATATTTAGAATCTAAATTTACAAGCGAATAGTCCTCTACTTGACATACTGAAAATTCTTGATGAATTTTTCTTATCTTCATAATTATACCTCCACAATATAGCTGAAATATTGATATTGTCAATATTATTTGACAATTATACCTACTTTTTTGCAAAAAACTGGGGTAGAAAAGATAAAAATGTCTTTTCTACCCCAACATTTATTACGAAACTGGTTTTCTTATATAATAAAAAATTATTTTTTTATCATCATGCGGGCCTGGTTTTCGCCAAGGTCTACAATCAACTTGCCGTTGGTTGCAGTTGCCTGGAAACTGTCATCCAAGGCATCGACAAATACTGTTCCCTCAAACTGGGCTGCTGGAAGCACAACCTGTTGTGCTTTTCCTCGGTTCAATGCCACTATTGCGGCCTCGTCGCCCTTGGTACGTGCATAAGCAAAGATGTCCCCCTCTGCCTTCAAGGTATTTACATCTCCATGGGCAAAGAGCTGCTTGTGGGCATTGCGTACTCCCATGACCTGCTTATAATAAGCAATCAAGTCCTTGTCTTCCTTGCCCCATGGATAAGTACGGCGGCAGTCTGGATCAGCACTGCCATATACGCCTGCCTCATCGCCATAGAAGAAGGTTGGCATACCTGGATACCCCAAAATGAATGCGGCAGATAACTTCAAACGAGCCTTGCCCAGCTCATAATCAAAATCCGCCAGCGAAGCCTGCGGTACGGACTCCTGACCGCCGCCAAACTTGTAAATGGCACGAATTGTATCATGGGAATCTACAATATTCATCAAGTCATAAAGTGCCTCACGAGGATAATTTTGCTGGAGAATCTTCAGCTCATCATCAGCCGCCTTGGCATCACCACGGTTCAAGAACAAATCACCTACGGCAAAGGAGAGCTTGTAATTCATGACAGAATCAAACTGGTCGCCAGTCAAGAACTGAGTGCCATCCTGCCAAATCTCTCCCAGGAGCATAGGCTCCTCTCCCTTGGTAGTTTTCAGCTTCTTTACTTCTTGGCGAACATTCTTCCAGAACTCAGCTGGAATCTCTTTTGCCACATCAAGCCTCCAGCTGGACAAGCCGTCCTGGAACCACTTAGTGATTACCGCATTGTTGCCATACAGAAGATATTCGCTGAGACTTGACTTGCCGTCCAGAAAATCCTTGTCGCTGAAAGGCACCAGGCTGGAATATCCTTGCCAATCATGATAAGCGTACTTTTCGCCCATTTCATCCTTGGTTTTTTGGTTCTTGATTTCAAACCAATTTTCCCAATGATAAGGGCTAAATACCTGCCCCTCGGCAGTCAGCTGCTTCTTTGCATCTTCCTTGGCAGCAGCCTCGTCCATGCCCTTGTCATTCATCAAGTCATAAACCCTTGACCAAAATTCATATGCGCCTACCCACTTGTACTTGCCATAGCGGTCAAAGTAAATTGAATCATCGCCTACATGGTTAAACACGCCGTCCATGATCAAATGCATCCCGCGCTTGTCCATTTCAGCGACCAATTTCTTGAAGTCCTCCATGTTGCCCAGCAATGGATCTATGCTGCTATAATCAACAGTATCATAGCGATGATTGGAGCAGCCGCTCATCATAGGGTTTACATAAATAGCAGTAACTCCAAGGTCTTTCAGATAGTCAAGCTTTGCCGTAATGCCTGCCAAGTCGCCACCAAAGAAATCGTTGCAGTCCTGGGTATCCCCGTCCTTTGCAGGAGTCTTGCTGTGGTTAGCTGGCAATTCGTCCCAGCTGCGATGCTGGATAGGCTGATAACCTCTTGCCGTAGTTCTGGCATTGTCGTTTGACTTGTCACCATTATAGAAACGGTCTGGGAAAATCTGGTAGGCAATAGCTTCTTTTGCCCAGTCAGGAGTGTGATAATCCTCCGTGCTGACCGTCAACTGGAAAGGCTTTGCCCCGCGCAAGACGATTGCGCCTGTGTTGCCTGGGCGAGCGTCATCGCCATATTGCAGCATATCATTCAACAGGAAAGTATAGCCGTACATTCCGTTCTCATCCAGCACGACGCTGGTAGACCAAATATCGCTGCCGTCCTGAGTGGCAATCTTTTTCATATCATAGATTGCAGGCTTGCCTGCGGCATAGTCAGGGTTGTACTCGTCGCCGCCATTGGCAGTAATCTCAGCCTTGTTCATAATCAGCTGGGCTTTCTGCACTTCCCCTGCCTGGGTGCGCAGGGACAGTTTCACAGCCTCCCCAACCTTTGGTGGCTGAAACGGAGCACGATAAGCCGTATCCCAAGTATCATGGACTACTTTGTCCCGATGAATGCTGCCATCGTCCACTATCAGCTTCTTGCCAGCAAAATCATAATAGAAGCTGACTTTGCCGTCCTGGCGGACATTTACCTGCTGCTTGATTGTTTTCTCGCCTTTTTGCTTGATTTCTGCTGTATAAGTGCCAGCTTTCACATCAAGGCTTGTCTGGTAAAATTCGTCCATAAGCATATCACGCATGATTTTGTCACCATCCACAGTGGCAAAATCACCACCCAATACAGGCAACTCTTCATCTGACAGCATCTTGTAGCTATGGCTGTCGCTGATCTTGTGGGTAATGTCATTGTAGTAGATCGTAACCCGCTCTGGCTTGTCCAAGGTCAGCTGCACATTTGCGCCGTCAAAATTGCCGTTCAGGCCATAATTCTCTGCCCAGCTGCCATTGACGGAAATCTTGTAAAAATATGGTCCGGCAGGCAAATCCACCGTATAGGCATAGAAATCATGCCCAATATCCTTCATCTCGGTGGTCTTGTCGGCAGGATCCCAATCCTTTGCGGCGCCAGCACGAGTCTGGACTGTGCCAGTGACCACAAAGTTCCTGTCAGCACTGTTTTCGGCAGCCTCGACTACCCTCACCATGGCGACGCTGTCAAAAGCTGTTGGCCCTGCAATCAAGGCTGATGGTGCTGCCAGCAGTGTCAAGGTCAATGCTGCCCCTATTGAATGTTTCAAGATTTTTTTACTTCCCATATTAATCTCCTCTCCCTTTTCTCTTTTCTCTCTTCCCTTTTCCCTTTTTTGTCATTTTTATATGACCTTTACAATTATACACTATTTCAACCAATTACGCTAGGCATAAAATTTTATTTTATCAAAATATTCTTACAGAGAGAGTTTTAAACCAAATATGTTTTTATTATCATCAATAAATCGATATACCACTAATCGATTTCCTTCGCAAAGAATGCCACCGCCTTTTTTAAGAAAGCAATTTCCTTGTATTCGTTAACTCATTTGCTAACGGAACTTTTGGCAACATTAAATTCAACAGCCAGCTGTGGTATTGATCTGTCGCCTGCCATATAGGCTGTAACTACTTCTTGTTTGAAGCCTTCGCTGTAACGTACTGACATAGTGACGTCCTCCTTTAAATTTTGTTTCATAGTCATTCTCCTTTGAAATTATTTTTGAGAACGACTAGCAACGGCAGTTCTTTTATTGCTCCTGCCGTTGGTAGGAGTATATCTCTACAAATTCTCAGCTTTATATATTACATAACCTTCATAATAATAGCTATGATCTATACCTTTCATATAAACTTCTCTATCGTTAACTTTATCTGTCAAAGCCTGTTTTAAAATATGTTTTATTTCAATATCTCTGATTGGACTTCTTTCCATTGCTAACAGATAGTCTTCCTTATCTACAAGACTCCAATCAATAACTTTGTTTAACTCATTCTTCAGAATCAAATCAAGCCATATCCTGGTGCTTCGCCCATTACCCTCACGAAAAGGATGCGCTATATTCATCTCAACATATTTTTCAATAATTTCATCAAATGTTGATTGTGGCATCTTCTCAACATTCTCTATTGCAACTTGTAAATACATCACTGGTGCAAAGCGAAAGTTTCCTTTCGCAATATTTACATTTCTCATTTTTCCCGCAAAATCATATATCTCACCAAATAAATATTTGTGAATTGCCGCAAGCATCTCAAAAGAGCCTGCTTTATATTTATCCAAATATCCATTTTCAAACAACTCCACTGCTTTTTTTTTGCTTATCTTTTCTTCCATTCTTGCAAGTTCCGTGGAATCTGCGATATTAAGCCTATTTTCTAATGTCATATATTTCATCCTTACTCAAATAGTTCTTGACAACCGTAACATCACTTTTCTTAATTTTTCCTTCAGGAGCATCTGCCCAAATAGTTAATTCCATATGATCTTTTGTATGATCAGCTCTTTCTACAATCAGTTCAGCCGCCGTATGACCATGAACTGCGTAATGCATTTTATTCTGAACGGTCACATGGAATCTTCTCGTCGTTGCAGAATTTTTATCATAGTCAATGGCTGTTGCATACAGGTCAGTGATCTTCTGAGAGAACTTTCTTTCGCTAGCACAAATCTCACGGATACGCTCTAACTGCTCATCGAAATACTTCTCTGTCAGATACGTTCCTCGTTTCAGCCGTTCATCAT
>CAKPVW010000055.1 GCA_934196075.1 uncultured Anaerovibrio sp. | reverse complement strand
ATCCGCTAGGCTCAGTTAGGAGCGGGAGCGGGTTTTCGTGGGTACTACCTCAGCTGTGACGATTTAGAGTAGGAAAATCACGATGATCCGGCAACAGCCGGAGGGGCATAACACTTTTGCGGCAGGAGGCTTCCTGCCGCAAAAGTGAGCCCGGTGGCACTCTCTATAATTCCGGCTATTGTGAATTGGCCCAGCGACAAGCGGTATATCTGCGTAAGGATAAACTATCGAGCAGGGTCATTTAGCCGACAGAGCAAAAGTCGCCATGACCGCAGGCTGTATCTCGAAAAACTGAGATTTATTATTCTGCAAATCAGAAATTAGCCATGTATTAATCTCATTATTTGTTGTATGGTGCGGGTGAGGTTTTGCTTGGTGGTATGGGCTTCCATAGCTTCCTCTACAGACATAGGGGTGTGGAGAATAGGGAAATAGGCATCAATGCCATGTTTATTAACTGCCTCCGCATCATGGGTGGCACAGCCGCATAGGCCAAGGGTTAGACAGGAGCCATGACATTTTTTTGCCAGCTGGGCAACGCCAACAGGAGCCTTCCCCATAGCAGTCTGCATATCCATACGGCCTTCACCGGTAATCAAAATATCAGCGGTTGCCAGTGCCTGTTGAATTTTGATAGATTTTAGTACCAGTTCAATGCCAGGCGTCAATGTACCTTGGAGGAAGGTGTGAAAGGCGAAGCCAAGGCCACCTGCAGCTCCTGCACCGGGAAGGTTGCCTCCTGTTATACCTGTAGACTTTTCGGCTAAGTCAGCAAAAGCGGCAATATCCGTGTCCATTCTTTGGATAATTTCTGGAGTAGCACCTTTCTGAGGGCCGTAGATAGCCGAGCAGCCCTGGGGGCCGCAAAGCGGATTAGTAACATCACAGGCGATTTCAAATTGGCATTCCTTTAGCAGTGGATGGCAGGAGGTGGTGTCAATACGGGCAACATCCTGAAGATTTTGTCCATATACATCGCAGGGACTGCCATCCTTTTGGTAAAATTTATAGCCTAGAGCTGTAAGCATACCTAACCCTGCATCATTGGTGGCACTGCCTCCAATGCCAATAATAAAGTGTCGACAGCCCTTGTCAATGGCCGCCAGGATAAGCTCTCCTAGACCATAGGTGGTGGTGTATAGGGGATTGCGTTTCTCTGCAGGAACCAAAGTTAGTCCAGAGGCATCAGCCATTTCGATTACAGCGGCTTCTAGCGCAGGAATATAGCCATAACGGCTTTCCACAGGTTCTCCCAGAGGTCCTGTGACTTTAACTGGCACAATGGAGCCTCCTAGTCCCTGTGTCAGGGCATCTACTGTGCCCTCACCACCATCTGCCAGCGGAAATACCTGCACTTGATCCTGAGGATAATGGGCTAAAATAGCTTCCTTGACGGTATTTCCTGCATCTATGGAGGAAATACTGCCCTTGAAAGAATCTATGGCGATAACGATATTCATATATTTTTCTCCTTACATATTACAGTAGAATTAAGGAAGCAAGGAAAATGGCTAGCATAGAGACAATACCTACAACCAAGGTCATTAAGGTTTGTGTACGGTAGCCATCCTGAGGGTCCATACCAGTGAAATTAGTAACTACCCAGAAATAACTATCATTAGCATGTGATACGGTCATAGCACCTGCACCAATAGCCATAACGGTAAGGAGAGCAGCCATTTCGCTGTTTAACCCCAGGGCTGACATCATGGAGGCAGAGTCGGAGTACATGCCCATGATACCAGCGGTAGTGGTAATGGCTACAGTTGAGGAGCCCTGGGCGGTTTTCAGAATAGCAGAAATAATAAATGGGAAGAAAACACCTACACTAGCCAGGAAGGCAGCGTTGGTTTTCATAAAATCTACAAAGCCGGCCTCAGTAATAACCTTGCCCAAAACACCGCCGGCGGCGGTGATAAACAGAATTGGTCCTACAGTCTTTAGCGTTTCATCTGTAATGCTTGCAAAGCTTGGCATTTTGTTGGTAGCTGTTAGCAAATATATTGCAAAAAACAGTCCAACTGTAAGAGCTATAATAGGATTACCCAAGAATTTCAATCCTGTAGCCAGAGCACCATTCATACCAGCCATAGCCACAATGGAGCCGGCAGCCATTAATATAATAGGCATGACAATAGGTGCAAAGGAAGCAACAGCTCCTGGCAGCTTATGGAAGCTAGCCACCAGTTCCTCGTAACTGGCCTCAGTATCATTTTCCTCCTCCATATTGTTCTGAACTGAAATATTCTTTTTACTAATATAGAGGGAAACAATATAGGCTGCAATTAAGGCTGGAATAGAAGCAAGAATACCAATGAGAATTACACCTGCAAGGTTATCCGCCAAACCAAGGGAACCGGCAGCAGCAATAGGGCCAGGGGTAGGAGGAATAAATACATGGGCTACATAAAGACCTCCAGATAGGGCAACAGCCATGCCTACAGGACTGGTCCCTTGCAGCTTCCGGCAGAGAGCTTTGCGAATAGGGTTCAAAATTACGAAGCCGCTATCACAGAAAACAGGAATGGAAACGATCCAGCCCATAAGCATCAGAGCCAGCTGGGGATGTTTTTCTCCTACGCAGCGGATAACTACATCTGCAAGACGTATGGCTGCCCCTGTACGTTCCAGAATCAGACCAATCAAGGCGCCAAGGATAATGACAATGCCGATGCTAGAAAAAACACCGGAAAAGCCAGAGCCTATAATGCCAGGAATCTTGGCTAAGGGCAGGCCAACTACAATTGCCAGCAAAAGAGAAGTACCCATAAGGGAAAGAAATGGATGAATTTTGAATTTGGATATAGCTATAATCATAATAGCGATAGCAAGACAAAAAACAATGAGAAGCGGAATACCAGTCATCTTAAATACCTCCTTTATTATTAATATAAATGATAAGATTAACTGCGTATATTATAACAAAATAAAAATCCGTTAGATATATTACAGAAAACATATCTAACGGATTTTTTATGTTTTAGATAACATAACTCTCCATGTTAAGTATGAGGTAGTTCCTCCAAAGTAATATCCTGATAAAAATAGATTACCATATAGAAAACTCCGCTGCATCTCAGGGATCGAGGGTCATAGCCTGTACGGCGGGCTATTTTTTTTAGATGTTGCTGTAGGGTATTTTTGTGGATAAATAGGGATTGAGCTGTATTAGCTATGGAGCCATCATGTTCAAAGTAGCATTCCAGAGTATGCATGGCCTCTGCTAATTCTTCATTAGTATAATTAGAAAAAATTTTGTGCACATATTCTTTTTTGGCAGTTAGAGGAATAAGGTCTGCAAAAAGCTCCATATTAATGTCAGCATAACTTTTGATGCGAATGTTTCCTTTGCGATGGCAAGAGTGAAGGGCCTTTTGGGCTTGTTGAAATGCTTCTCGCAATTTTGTATTATCCTCAGCTGGTGCATCTATGCCAAGATAGATATCCCAATGAGGATTTTTGACACATTCCCTAAGTTTATGAGCCAGACGCAAAAGGGAATCATTATTTTTTAGACAGGTTAGGAAAACCATTAACTGATTGGTAACGGTATGACAGCAAAGGGGGTCTATTCCATGAGCGCATTCTGCTAATCTTTGGGCAAGTTCGTGGAGGTTGGGCTGGTAATCTGGCTGGTTGGGAACAATTTCTGCCACAAGGATACGTCTAGGAAGCTGGAGATTTATGCCTAGAGACTGTCCTCGTTCCAATTGTTGTTTAGTAAGAAAGGATTCTCCATAGGAGATAGCCTCTGTGAGGAATAGGGATTGCTGATACTTAAAGCTGCTTTGGATTCTTTCTACTTCCTGCGCCTGAACCAGCAGCTCTGTCATTTTGCGTATAACATTAGCCAAGGGGCGGATCGCCTCGTAAGGACCGGTAATGCCTAAAACCCCAATAGGTTCATCGGCAACTTGAAGGATAAAATTGGTGCCTGGGCGAGCGCCAGGATATTCATCGTTGCTATATATGCGCAGTTCATCCAAACCTTGATTAATAATTTTGGCGGCGCCTCCATGAAATGTGTGGATACGGTCAGGATCTGTACTGGCAATAATAATCCCCTTTTGATTCATTAGATTAATTTTTTGTGGTAGAACCTGATTGATTTCATGGACAATAGCTTTGGCCTGTTGTTCCTGTAATTCCATAGCTACCTCCTTGTTTGTGCGGCATATTTCGATAAATATAGCATAGTAAATTATTTCAGGGGTTGCAATGGGTATTTTTGCTGTACATTGTATACTCTATAAATATATACCCAATATGAGAATTTTGTGTTATTATTATCTATGTAAATATTGTCATATATTTACATCTAACTATACCATTATATGTATATCATCTAGGGGTGGTATATGCTGTGAAAGGAAGAATAGATTATGAGAATTGGTATTTATGGTTATGGTAATCTGGGCCGTGGTGTAGAGGCTGCTGTGCGTCAGAATGATGATATGGAGCTGGTGGCTGTTTTTACTCGTCGCAATCCTGAGAGTGTAAAACTGCAGACTGAGGGCGTTAAGGTATATCCTGCTGCGGAAGCTGCTAATCATGCTGATGAGATTGATGTACTGGTACTTTGTGGCGGCAGCGCTACCGATTTGCCAAAGCAGACTCCAGAGCTGGCCAAATACTTTAATGTAATTGATAGCTTTGATACCCATGCCCGCATTCCAGAGCATTTTGCTAATGTAGATAAGGCTGCTCAGGCAAGCGGTCATACTGCCTTGATTTCCTGCGGCTGGGATCCAGGCATGTTCTCTCTGAATCGTCTTTATGCTAATGCTGTTTTGCCACAGGGCAATGATTATACCTTCTGGGGCAAGGGGGTTAGCCAGGGACATTCTGATGCTATTCGCCGGGTTAAGGGAGTTAAGGATGGCAAGCAGTACACTATTCCTGTAGAAGCTGCCCTAGAGTCCGTAAGAAATGGTGAGAATCCAGAGCTGACTACCCGTCAGAAGCATGTGCGGGAGTGCTTTGTAGTAGCTGAGGAAGGGGCAGATCTGGCTCAGATTGAAGCAGATATTAAGAATATGCCAAATTATTTCTCTGACTATGATACCACTGTACATTTCATCAGTGAGGAGGAGCTTAAGACTAACCATAGCGGTATTCCTCATGGCGGTTTTGTATTCCGTACTGGCGCCACCGGTTTCAATGGTGAGCACAAGCACGTTATTGAATACAGCTTGAAGCTGGATTCTAACCCAGAATTTACTTCCTCTGTAATTCTGGCCTATGCCCGTGCTGTAAATCGTCTCCATCAGGAAGGCACTAACGGCTGTAAGACCGTATTTGATATTGCCCCAGCGTATCTGTCTCCATTAAGTGGTGAAGAGCTGAGAGCTCATATGCTGTAATAGCGCAATAAAAAACTAGAACTGTCCCATAGGGAATAAAGATAAAAAACAGATTCGGCTGAATTCTGTTGATTGTCTTTGTCTGTGGGGCAGTTTTTTTGTGCAATTAGCTAGATAGAAATAGTGGATAAGAGTGTTTTTATATAAGTTGAAAACTTCAACCACTTTTTTAGACCTGATTTGTGGTGTATATTTTGCCAGTTTTACATTATTTAAATTTAGACATAGAAAAAACCGCCTTTATGGCTTAATATCATAGGTCGATTTTTACTTATGATTATCACCATAATGACGGTTTTTGATATTTGCTTATTTGGTTAGCCCAGAATTCACACTATGCTTTTGGGGCAAGGTTTATTGCTAGTTAATCCTCCAGCAAGGCCTTACCAGTAAATTGATCAGTTATCAATACATTGGCATAACGCCCTTTTAGGGCAGATTTGATGGCATTGATTTTGCCCTCGCCACCGGAAATCATAATGCTATATTCCTTGTCCCGCAGTTCACTAAGAGTAATGCCTACAGTACGCTCATCTAAATCTCTATTGCATACTCTGCCCTCCACATCAAAGAAGCGGGAGCAGATATCACCGACGGAATTACGCTGGATTTTTTCTTGTTCCTGAATATCCGTATAACCCAGGCGGAAAAACAGAGCATTGGGGCGGACTGTCCCTACGCTGAACAGGGCAATATTGGCATGACGGCCCAGCTCCAAAATTCTTTTGATATAGCGGTCTTTGTCCACATATTCCTTGGTCGTTTTGCTATCAAAAATAACAGGCAAGGGAAGATATTGGGCAACGGTATCAAAATTTTTGGCAAAATTTTCTAGAATCTCTCGAGAGTAATTGTTCCATTCAGAATTGCTAAGACCGCCCTCTAGCTGTACTACCTGAGAACCCTTGATGGAACGAGGCAATAAAGCCTGAGACATATTGTACAAGGTGGTGCCCCAGCCCACGCCAATAATATCACCATCCTTAATAATACCATCCAGATAATGGGCGGCAGCAATGGAGATGTATTTTTTGATTTCTTCCTCATCATTAATAGTAGATGACGCAATTTTTACATCTTTGAGGTGAAGCTTGTCCTTGAGGCGCTGCTCCATGATGCTCATATCCTCTACAGGATCTACAATTTGGATATTCACATAACCCTTTTCCTTGGCATACTGCAAAAGTCTAGAGATAGATGGTCTTGATACCCCTAGTTCCTGGGCTATTTTTTGTTGACTAAAATCTGAGCGGTAATATAGCTTGGCCACATTGATAGCCAATTTGTCCTTATCACGATACATACGGTTTCCCCCTAGAATCCATTATGGTTTACAATTACAATATTTATTATTGTAGCAAAACAGAAAAAAAGTCAAGAACTTTTGAAAAAAATGAAATACTAATAAACTAATTTTCACATTTATTTTAACATAAGTTCCGATGTATGTAAATAAGAAGAAACAAAATAAAAAAATAGCAATTTTACTAAGAAAACTGCTATTTTTACATATTAAGTTAATGATTATAATATTTATGTGAGAAAATACAGTATATTGGGACGAAACCAATATACTAGAATTAGTGAATAGATTTTTTCTTGAAACGTCCTCCCACAATATCGTGTACAGGGTTGATGGTTACAAAGGCTGTTTCGTCCTTTTCCAAAGCGATTTCCTTTAGTTTTACCACTTCCAATCTAGTAACAACGCAGTAAAGAACCTGCTTGTCGTCACCAGTGTATGCGCCTTGCCCATGAAGATAGGTTACGCCACGGCCTAGACGATGCATAAGAGCATCGGCGATTTCCTCATATTCGTCTGAGACAATCATAACGGCATAGGACTCATCCAAGCCCTTCAGTACCACATCAATCATTTTGGAAATAATAAAATAGGCTACTAGTGAATACATGGCTTTGTCCCAGCCAAAAACGAAGCCGGCTGCACCCAATATAAATAGGTTAAAGAACATAACAACTTCGCCTACGGAGAAGGAAGTTTTGCGGTCCAGGATAATGGCTGTGATTTCGGTGCCATCCAGAGAGCCGCCTTGACGAATAACCAGACCTACGCCAGCACCGGCAATAATGCCGCCGAAGATGGCTGCTAGGAAATAATCTTCGGTGATTTGTGGAACAGGCTCCAGAAATTCAGAAAAGATAGAAAGGGCTATGATAGATATAATGGTAGAAATGGCAAAGGTTTTGCCAATCTGTTTATAGCCAAGATAAAGGAAAGGCAGGTTGAGAACAACCATATAGACACCAAAGGGAATACCTGTTAAATAGCTGGCCATAATGGAAATACCTACTATGCCGCCATCAATAATGTTGTTGGGAACCAGAAATATCTCTAGACCGGCGCTGTAAATCAGTGAGCCTATAATCAGAACCATATATTTTTTGATCCAGTCTATAGCTGTTTTGCGTCGGCGCAGAAGAGATACTTTGTTGTTATTTTTCATACTATACCACCTTTGGTTAAAAAGTTTCTTCCTATTTATTATAAAAGAAAAACATTGCTATTGTCCAGTGATATAGAATGTATACAGTATTGCTATGTTTTAAGATTTTTTTTGCCTATAGCTTTTCCGGCTTAAAAAGTGTAATATATATGAAGATAATTTCAGCGAAATGTATGTAAGGCAAAGAATATGGAGTGAATATAATGCGGGTAGTAATTATCGGTGCCGGCAAGTTGGGCTATAGTATAGCAGAGCTGCTCTCTCAGGAGGAGTACGATATTGTGGTAATCGACAAGGAGGAGGGACAGCTGGAGAATATCAAGGAGAATCTTGATGTTCTGACTATGGCGGCTAATGGTTCCAGTCCTATTACCATGGATAATCCAGATGTACAGGGGGCGGATATCCTTATAGCTGTAACAGGCAGTGATGAAGTAAACATGGTGTGCTGTATATTGGCCAAAAAGCATGGCATAACTCATACTGTGGCTAGAATCAGGGATATGCAGTTCATGTCGGAGGCCAAGGATTATCTCAAGGCGAATTTCGATATTGATTTAATGCTTAACCCTGAGTATATTACCTCCATGGAGATTAATCGGATTCTGATGGTGCCAGCAGCCCTTAATGTAGAGGATTTTGCGGAAGGCCGGGTGCGGCTTTTTGAGACTAAGGTGCGGCGGAATTCCCCGTTGGTAGGTACCCCTCTGAAGAATTTGGACATTCCAAAATCTATTTTGGCAGCCATGATTTTTAGGGATCATCGCATGATTATCCCTCATGGTGATGATTGCTTGTTGTCTCACGATAATGCTTATTTTGTGGGGGAAGCTGGAGCAATTGCCAACTTTAGCAAGAATTTGGTGCGAAGTGATGCTAGAAAAATCAGTCGGGCGGTGATTATTGGTGCTGGGCGAGCTGGCAGATTTACCGCTAGGATATTGGACAAGCAGGGGGTTCAGGTTAAGATTTTTGACATGAATCGGGAGCGCTGTCGCTTGATAGCTGGTACGCTGTCCAGTCACAGCATGGCTATTCATGGTGATGGCACCAATATTGATTTATTGCAGTCAGAGGGAATCAGTGATGCAGACATTATGATTTGTATGACTGATGATGATAAGCTGAATTTGTTGCTGGCCTTGATGGGGCGGCATTTGGGGGCGGCCAAAACCATAGTTACTGTAAATCGCTATGATTATATTGAGTTAATGGAAAAAGTTGGCGTGGATATTGTATTGTCCTCCCGCTTTTTGGCTGCTAGTGAGGTGTTGGCTTTTGTCAGACGAGGGGGTATTGTTTCCGTATCTTTGTTGGAGGGAGCCAAGGCAGAGGCTATCGAGGTTGTGGTGCAGCCAGGAGCCAGAGTGGCCGGCAAGAAGCTGATGGATGCAGCTTTGCCGCGAGAATGTCTGGTATGCGGCTATGTTCGAGGGGATGAAGCATTTGTACCTAATGGTCATTCCGTGCTTAATCCTGGGGATAGGGCTATTATTATTGTACAGATGAAGCATTCTAAAAATGTGTTGAAATATTTTCAAAAGGACTGAGTGACAGAATGAATAAATTGGTTCTGTTATTAATGGGCAGAGTAATTCTGCTTTGCGGTGGCCTACAGTTAATACCATTTTGTTATAGTTTATATAATGGTTTATGGCAAACTGTAGGGGCCTTTGCCGCGTCTATATTGGCAGCCCTGTTGGCAGGTGTAATTTTTGTAGGACGGGGACAGGAACCAGAGGAAAGTTTGAGCGTGTTGGCTGGGGCAGGATTCCTTTTTGTCTGTTGGTGGATAATGTCTATATTTGGTGGTTTGCCCTATTATTTGGATGGGGATTTAACCCTAATAAATGGCATATTTGATAGTATCTCCTGCTTTACTACTACAGGTGTTATGGATTTGCCTTATCGAGCCGATGAGGCGATAATCCTATGGCGCAGTCTGTCCCAGTGGCTGGGCGGCTATATGGTTTTGTTGCTGTTGAGTACGGTACTGCCTGGCACCAGTGGCTGTTTTGGCACGGCTTTTATTATGCCGGGCAGCTTGCGCACTGGCCCCATAACTTTACGTCGGATCAATCGTACCTCTATAAAAATTCTGCGGATTTATACCTTGGTAACCTTGCTTGGTTTTGGTATGTATCTGCTTAGTGGTTTGGATATTTTTGATAGCATCAATATGTCCCTGGTTACGATATCTACAGGAGGATGTTATACACCTGCGGCAGATATCAGCTTTAATGGCTGGGTAGTGGTTACTGCTTTATTGGGAGTAGTGGCTGCAGGTTGTAATGTTTTTATGTATTGGCAGGCTTTGGATTTTAAGGAATGGCGGTTTGTAATCCATACCTGGAAAAATAGCGAGATGCGGATATTTGGTATGCTGGTGGCAGCCTTTACGGGGATTATAGCTTTGCATCTCTATTTGGCTGGATTTTACAGTTTTCCAGATGCTGTGAGCAATTCTCTGTTTCATGTGGTTTCCTTTGGTTGTACCAATGGTATTATGGCAGAGAATATGTATCACTGGGATGATGTGGACAAATTTTTCCTGATGTGCATATCTTTGATAGGTGGTTGTATGGGCTCTATTTCCGGAGGATTCAAGATATTCCGCTTGCAGGTGTTGTTGAAGAGTTCCTTGGCCGAAATGAAGCGTACTTTGCATCCTAATATGGTGGTGCATATTGTTATTGATGGGCGGACGGTGCCTCAGAAGATTATTGAGCGTATTTTAGGGTATTTCTTTATGTTTTTCCTTTGCATGCTGTTTTCTCTGTTGGTACTATCTTTGTCTGGTTTAAATATGCAGCAGACTATGGATATGACTATTGCTTGTTTGACTAGTTCTGGCCCTATGATGATGTTTCATCTGGATGCTCAGGAGGTAAGAATGTTGCCGGATTGGGCAAAACTTTATTGTAGTTTGCTAATGATTATTGGCAAGATAAATATTTTTACCTTCCTGCTTCTGGCTCATGGAGCTTGGACAGGATTGAGAGAAAGGTA
>CAKPVW010000054.1 GCA_934196075.1 uncultured Anaerovibrio sp. | reverse complement strand
GGGGGCTAAGGCTCTGGATTTATTCGACTAAATTCAGTGGGAGTCTAAAGCTCCCACTGAATAAGTCTCATTTTACTCGATTTCAATGGTTGGTCTGTCAATAACTGTGGACAGCACAACGATGGTTTCAGTTCTGGCAATGCCTTCCTGATTTTTGATTCTAATCATTAGCTTTTCCAGAGTTTTGGTATTCTTGGTGATAATCTTTAGGGCATAATCATAATCACCAGTAATATAGAAACATTCTTTTACATCAGGCTCGCTGGCAATAAACTCCTCGAAGTGATCGCCGTGAATTGGGGCTTCAAAGCTGATGTAGAGAATACACATAAGCTGCTTGTCTACCAATTCAGGGTCGAGGATTGCTGTGTACTGCTGGATAACACCGGTGTTTTCCAGTTTTTTCAATCTTTCACTAATCGCCGGCATGGACAGGGAAATCTCCTGACTCAGCACAGAAACTGTTACACGGGAATTTTCCTGTAATCTTTTCAAAATTCTTCTATCAGTAGCATCCATACTGTAATCACCACCATTCTTGTTATATTATAACAGCAAGGATAATAATTTGTAAACTTATATCTTCGTATACAAAACAAATTTATTTTTACACATATAAAAGCCGTAAAAACCTAGCTTGGTAAATTTTTTTTGCTTTTGTCATCAGATAGTGTAAAATAAAGGGATAGATATGTTTTCATGGGTATATGGAGTGTTGTATAGGTGAATGAACAACGAAAAAATTTTCAGACCAGATTAAGCTATCTGCTATTTGCCGTCTGGTGCTTGTTGCTGATTCTAATTCTGCGTGTGGCATGGCTGCAGCTGATAGATGGCAGTGAGCTGAAGCAGAGAGCTGTGGTTATGGCAGAGGAAAATAGAGCCAGGCAATCTCCACGGGGCAAAATAACTGATAGAAATGGCCGGGAACTGGCTATCAGCCGTATGGCAAAATCTCTGGTTATTAATCCTAGCAAGGTTAATGAGGAGGATAGAGAGAATATAGTAGCCAGTCTGGCGGATATTCTCAAGCTGAAGCCGGAGGAAATTCAGGAGGATATTGATGTAGGCGGTGTATTTGTCTACGTCAAAAGACGTTTGGAGATAGATGAGGAAAATGCCATCAAGGAGTTGAAGGAGGCTAATGAATATGAATGTCTGGAGCTTCATGATGAGGTAAAGCGCTACTATCCCAACGATAGCCTGGCGGCCAATGTATTGGGCTTTATAGGTACTGATGATGTAGGGCTGGCTGGCATGGAGCAGGCCGCAGATGATTTGCTGAAGGGGGAGGCTCAGGAAGCGTCTCTTTTGACAGATAATAGAGGCCGGCCTATTTTTGACTCTATTTTCTCTCCTGCCCAAAAGCGATATAATGGAGATAATTCCAAAAACATTACCTTGACTTTGGATGCCACCATGCAATTTATTGTGGAGCAAGCCTTGGACAAGGCTGTGGCAGATAACAAGCCAAAGGCTGTTACCGCTGTGGTTATGGATCCTAAAACCGGTGAAGTGCTGGCGATGGCTTCTCGTCCTACCTACAACCCTAACAAGTATTGGGAGGTGGATGCTAACGGTGAGGCATGGCGCAACAGGGCGGTGGCTTCCATCTATGAGCCAGGCTCCACCTTTAAGGCTATTGTGGCTGGTGCCGCTTTGCAGGAAGGTGTGGTTTCACCTAATATGACTTTTTATGATCCTGGTCATGTGGATGTTTCTGAGAAAAGGATTCAGAACTGGAATGGTGGCTCCTTTGGTAATGTTACCTTTATTGATGTAGTAAAAAATTCCATTAATACATGCTTTGCCCAGGTTGGTTTGTGGCTAGGCGGGGAAAAGCTGACGGAATATGCTCAGAAATTCGGTTTTGGCCGTCTTACAGGTATTGAGCTGCCCGGAGAACAGGAAGGTATTTTATTTAACCCTAAGGATATGGTAAACTCAGATGTGGCTACTATGTCCATTGGTCAAAGTATTGCCGTTACTCCCCTCCAGCTGGTTACAGCCATGTCGGCTATTGCCAATGATGGCGTGCTGTTGAAACCTCATATTATCAAGGAAATTGATAATGCCGATGGCAGTGTATACAAGGAATTTGGCAAGGAGGAGGTTGGCAGGGTTCTGGAATCTGCCACGGATAAAACCCTGGTGGGACTCTTGGAGCAGGTAGTTGCCACTGGTGGTGGTTCCAAGGCCGGTGTCAAGGGCTATCGCATTGCTGGTAAAACTGGTACAGCCCAGAAGATTAATGAGCATACCAGCGGTTATATGGAGGGCAGATATATAGCTTCCTTCTGTGGCTTTGCTCCAGTGGAGGATCCTCGTATTGTGGTGCTGGTGGTTATTGATGATCCATCAGCGGGAGCATTTTATGGCGGTCAGATTGCTGCCCCGGTAGCTAGGGATATTTTTGCCCAGCTGCTGAGATTTATGCATATCAGTCCTTCCAGCGATACCTTTGAGGATATGAACAAGGATAAGGAAAAGGCAGAAGCTCCCAAGCCTGTAAATGATGGCAAGGGCATGCCAAATTTACAGGGCATGAGCATTAAGGAAGCATCCCAGGCCTTGGCAGAACGAGGACTGGGTATGGATATTCAGGGTAATGGACTGGCTAAAAGTCAAAGTATTGCCCCAGGTACAGCTATCCAGCAGGGACAGACAGTAACTGTTACCTTTAGTCCGTAAGGTGGATATACTATATAAATTTAAAATAAATATATGTACAAGAGGAGAATAAAAAATGCAGGCAAAATTATTTGTTACAGATATGGATGGTACTTTGCTCAATAATGAGCACAAGATTTCTAAGGGCAACAAGCATATGATTAAGCGGGCTGTAGAGGCAGGGGTAATCTTTACCATTGCCACTGGCAGAATGTATGCCTCCACCCTGCCTTATGCTCAGGAACTGGAGCTGGATGTGCCAATTATTACCTACAATGGTGCCCTGATTAAGACTGCTGGCGGCAAGGAGCTTTACGCTTCCTATCTGGATGAAGCAGTGGTTAAGGATTTGTTGGATTTTGCTCAGGAGTGCGAGCTGTATATTCATCTTTATAGTGATGATCAGCTGTATTTCATAGTAAATGATGATCATGCTCAGTATTATCAGAAGGCCTGCGGCGTGCAGGGCAAGACTGTAGGCCAGGATATTTATAAACACAATGTCCATGTGCCAAAGATGCTGATTATGACTGACACCCCGGATCAGGCAGATGCAGTTATCAAGCTGGTTCAGAAGAAATTTGGAGGCCGTATTGAGGCCATGAAGTCAGCCCCTACCTATGTGGAGCTGATTAAGCCAGGAGTTAACAAGGCTACGGCTATTGCCAAGCTGGCGGAGATTCTGAACATTCCTAGTGAGCAGGTATTGGCCATTGGTGATTCCAGCAATGATGTCAGCATGCTGACATCTGTAGCTATCAGCGTAGCTATGGGCAATGCCAATGCAGAGGCTAAGGCTGCGGCTAGATATATGGTAACAGATAATGAGCATGATGGTGTTGCTGAGGCATTGGAGCGTTTCTGTATGTAAGGGAAATAGCGGAGGTTATTATGGAAACAGAGAAGGAAAAGGATAAGACTTGCGAGTTTATTATTGTAACCGGTATGTCCGGCAGCGGCAAAACTCAGGCTTGCCGCTATCTAGAGGATATAGGCTATTTCGTGGTAGATAATCTGCCACCAGTGTTTATTCCCAAATTTGCGGAATTGTGTCAGCAGTCCGGGGGCAGTATTAACAAGGTGGTATTGGTAGTGGACACCCGCAGCCGGGAGTTTTTTGATACCTTTACCCATGTGCTGGAGGATATGGATAGGGATAATCAGCCCTATGTACTGCTTTTTATGGATGCCTCTGATGCAGCCATTATTCGTCGCTACAAGGAAACCCGCCGCCGTCATCCTATGGCACCTAGCTCTCGGATAAGCGATGGTGTAGCCAAGGAAAGAGAACGGTTGGCCTCTGTTCGCAACAAGGCTACCTATATTGTAGACACCTCAGATTTGAAGAAAATTGACCTGAAGGAAAAGATTCTCAAGCTTTTTGCTCCAAGAGTAGGTGAGAAGATGAATATTAATGTTATTTCCTTTGGCTTCAAATTTGGTATGCCTTTGGATGCGGATTTGGTTTTTGATGTGCGCTTCCTGCCAAATCCTTTCTATGTGGAATCCATGCGTCACAAGAGCGGGGCGGTGCCAGAGGTGGCTGCCTATATTGACCAGTGGCCTGTTACCAAGGAGTTTAAGCAGCATTTGGACAATCTGGTAAATTTCCTGATTCCTCAATATGAAAAGGAAGGCAAGGCTCAACTGGTTATTGCTGCAGGTTGTACCGGCGGTATGCATCGTTCTGTATTTATTGCTAACCATATCTGTCAGCTTTTGAAGGAAAAGGGCTGTGCCGTGAAGCTGGAACATCGTGATTTGATGAAAAATGAGGTCTGGGAGCATGTGCCGGAAGAAGTGTAAGGGAGTGTTATAAATGCACTTGTTGAAATGGCTGTACCCAGGCATGAAATTCAAACGATGGCTGCTTCTATTTGCTGCTGGCGTAATGGTTGTTAGTCTAGGTATAGCAGTGGTTTTTAACTATAAATATATTGACCACATTGAGGAGGCTATTTTCCGGGCGGTTTATTTATGGTCCGGTGGCTATGATTATAAATATACAGCTATTGCTGGCTTGGCCATGGTGGCTGCTGGTATAAGTATTATGCTGTTGGCAGCCAAGTTTATCATAAAATCAGTTATTACGGTGCTGCTGCCCTCCAACCCATCAGAAAAGCTGGTGGATCTTATCTATGAGAAGCGTATGTTGGGCAAAGGCCCCGCCATTACTGTGGTAGGTGGAGGTCATGGACTATCAGTATTGCTTAGAGGTATCAAGCAGGCCACTTCCAATGTTACTGCTGTGGTTACCGTAGCTGATGATGGCGGTTCATCTGGCAGGCTGCGTCAGGATTTGGGCATGATTCCGCCGGGGGATCTGCGGAATTGTCTGGTGGCCCTAGCTGATACAGAGCCTTTGATGGAAAAATTGTTTCAGCACAGATTCGAGGGCAGCAGTGAGCTGTCAGGTCATAGCTTTGGTAATTTGTTTATTGCAGCTATGACTCAGGTTACTGGAGATGTGGAAACTGCCCTGAAGGAATCCTCCAAGGTTCTGGCAGTAAAGGGACAGGTTTTGCCTGCCAGCAAGGAGTTTGTCCGCCTGGATGCCATTATGGAGGATGGCACAGTGGTATGCGGCGAATCCCAGATACCAGAGGCCCATAAAAGGATTCATAGGGTAAAGCTTTATCCAGAGCATGCCGAAGCAGTACAGTCCTCATTGGATGCTATTCGCAATGCGGAGGCTATTGTACTGGGGCCGGGCAGCTTGTATACCAGTGTGATACCCAATCTTTTGGTGGAAGGGATTGGGGATGCCATTTGCCGCAGCAAGGCAGTAAAAATTTATATTTGCAATGTGATGACTCAGCCGGGAGAAACTGACGGCTATACCGCATCCATGCATGTGAAGGCTATTATGGATCACGCAGGCAGAAATGCTGTAGATTATGTAATTGTGAATTCTACGCCAGTGCCAGCGGATTTGAAGCAGAAGTATGCTGAGACAGGAGCTTATCCTGTGGTAGTTGATGATGATGCCTTGAATCAGCTGGGGGTAGGCATTATTAAGGCTGATTTGATTACCTCCAAGGATGCTATTCACCATGATCCCAAGAAGCTGTGTGACAGCGTTATGCGGGTAGTATACGAAACACTGTGAGGCGGTTATGCCATCTTTTGCAACAGAAGTAAAAAATGAATTGGCTAGAGCTTCTACCCGCAAGACTTGCTGTCAAAATGCAGAGCTGGCAGCTCTTTTGCGGATGGGAGCCTCCATGACCATCGGCCCAGCTATGAATCTGGGCCTAAATTTTGTCACAGAAAATGCAGCTGTAGCCCGCAGGGTATTACAGCTGTTGAAGGCCAACGGCCAGGTAAAGCCAGAGGTGACTGTAAGCCGAGCCAAAAGGCTGAAAAAGAATAACAGCTATCTTTTGCGGGTGGCTCCATCTCCTCCAGTTCGCCCTTTGATGGAATCACTGGGGATGCTGGGGGATAATGAAGGCTCTGTAGGCCACGATAAAGGACTTTTACGCCGTCAGTGCTGCCGTAAGGCTTATCTGAGAGGGGCTTTTCTAGGTGGAGGCACAGTAAACCGTCCAGAGGCCAAGGCTCATTTGGAGTTTGTGGCCAATAGCTATCCCTTTGCTAGTACCTTGATGCAGGTGTTGAAAAAAATGGACTTTCCTGTAGGGATTACGGATAGAAAAAACAACTATCAGGTCTATATGAAAGATGGGGAGGAGATTATGGATCTCCTGGCCATGTTGGGAGCCTCCAAGGCTGTAGAGCAATTGGAGGTGGCTCGCAATCTGCGGGAGGTGCGCAATCAGGTAAATAGGCTGGTGAACTGTGAAACAGCCAATCTTCAGCGCACAGTCAGCGCCTCGGTGGCTCAGGTGCAGGCTATTCATCAGCTGGAAAGCAGAGGGGAACTAGACAAGCTGCCGCCTAAAATGGCAGAAATGGCTCGTCTTAGACTGGCTGAGCCAGATGCTTCCCTATCAGAACTGGGAGAAATGCTGGGCATCAGTCGAGGAGCAGCTGCCAATAGACTGCGCAAAATAATATCCCTGGCCGATAGTAGTTCAGGGGATGTAAAGTGAAAAAGGAGATTTTTCTTTTGGCAAAATATCTTAAATATATATTGGGAGTTCTTTTGGCTGTGGTGCTGGTCTTATGGGGCGGCATTCAATATCTTTTGTCCCAGCCAGAGCCAGAGGGATTTCCTATTCTGGAATATCATATGGTACAGCAGGAGGATCCCGAGGATGCCTATGCCTATAATGTGCCTGTAGAGGATTTTCAGCAACAGCTGGACTACCTGCAGGAACAGGGATATACCACTATTTCTATTAGGGATTATTTGCGTGCTAAAAAGGGCTTGCTGCAGCTGCCGGAAAAGCCAATTATTCTCACCTTTGATGATGGATACGAGAGCAATTATAAGGAGCTGCTGCCTATTTTGGAGGAGCGTGGCTTGAAGGCTACCATATTCATGGTGACTAATGATATTGGCAAGGACAATTATCTGTCCTGGCAGCAGTTAAAGGATATGGAAAAGCGTGGTATTGAAATTGGCAGTCATACAGCCAACCATCTGCCGCTGACAGGTATGTCCTTGGAGGAGGCTAGAGAGGAAGTAAAGCTGTCCAAGCTATTGATGGAGTGGAATGGCATGAAAACCATTTACACCCTGTCCTATCCTAATGGCAAATATACTACGGATTTGGAGCAGATGCTGAAGGAGGAGGAATATCTGGCTGCTGTTACAGGTGATGCTGGACTGAATACCTTTGATACAGATCCTTATCAGCTGCAGCGGATAAATATACCTCATCCAACCTTTGGGTTGACAGAGTTTAAATGGAGATTATTAAAGGGCAGGATTTTTGCCCAGCTGGGATGGAGTCAGCACAGGATAGAATAAAAGGGAGCGATAAAAAAAGTGAAGTTTTGGATGAAAAAAGCATTGGTATTGGCCTGTATTGGCTGCAGCTTGATGTCACCGGCCTATGCTAGGGTGCATGGTCAGGAGACGAAGGGACAGCAGACTGTTGTGATAAAATCTGTGCAGGAGAATATTCAGTCTGTTCAGAGTAAAAACAAGGTTGATTTGCAGCCAGAGCAAGATAATGAGATTGTGGATTTGGCTGTTAATATGAATGTGGATGGCATTCATCCCAAGTACAGCAATCGCGTGCCGGAATCCTGGCATCCTATGGATTCTGTAAATTGGCAGCCAGGCCGGCAGGATAGTCCTCAGCCCCTGAAAAGATGGCCGGTAAAGGTTTCTGATAATGGAGGTACCTTGCTATTTTCTGATAGTCCTGAATATGTAGAGGAAAATGGAATTCTTTATACAGATGTAGTTGAGGGCAATGGCCGTATTTTTTACTATCATTTGAATAATACCAGTCAGAATAAGAAGATTGCCGTTGTTATGGAAAACCAAGGTAAATATACAGCAGTGGTGCATGTAAGCCGTCAGGCTTTGAATCAGCCAAGTGATAATTATCTTTGGGTAGGCAAGACAGCTCAGCAGCAGTTTATGGAAAGTCAGGAAAATCGGGATATTTTTGTTTTTGGCGGGCGGAAAAAGTT
This sequence comes from uncultured Anaerovibrio sp., assembly GCA_934196075.1. Taxonomy (GTDB): domain Bacteria; phylum Bacillota; class Negativicutes; order Selenomonadales; family Selenomonadaceae; genus Anaerovibrio. The sequence goes on along the minus strand of CAKPVW010000054.1, from coordinate 2,615 downwards.
GCTGGACAATATGGCAAATAATACCATTGTGAAGCCAGGACAGCTGGTAAATGGTATTTACGATTTTCATACTGATATGCCGGTGCGTTTTTCTGTGATTATGTATAATCCGGGAGAAAATCCTTTGGATTTTGTGACCAAGGCTAGAATTCTGCCTAAGGATGAGCATCGTCTAAGAGGCACCTATCAGGGGATGAATCGCATTGTGCGGGCGGTTAAGGAATATGATCCTCTGCAGGACGGGGCAGTGTTTATTCCCTTGGCGGATAACCAACGGGATATTTACCGTAAGGGGATAGATGCTACTGACGGCAGTATTACAGAAAACTATGGCAATTATGGTATTATGTATGAGCTGCATATTCCTGTTAAGGGAGATAGTGATATTCAGTATTTGCTGTGTCCTCTGGGGGGCGTTTATGCCGGTGCCATGACTGTCAAGGATGAAATGCAGAATCGCAAATACCTGCTTAGTGTGCCTGATACCAAGCTTTACTTTGGGGACAGCAAGGTGGATGATTATACTGGCAGTCGTTTCCCAGCTACTGAAAATAGGGATTATATCTACCATACCAGTGAGTTGGATGATTTGGGAGTATATAGCGGACAAATGAAGATAAGCTTTGAGTTTTCCCCTCCAGGAGCTTCTAATTTGCCAGTTAATTTTATTTTGATGCCGGCAACTCAGGCTATGGGGCTTGCATATAAGTGGCAAAAAATGTAAAATAAGAATTAGATTTTTATATATTGAAGGAGGTTTACCTTTATGAAGCACATTCAGACTGTTAATCAGCCTACTTTGCAGTTGACCAGAAATTCTGGCGGTTGTGGCGAGTGCCAGGCATCCTGCCAGTCCGCTTGCAAGACTTCCTGCACTGTTGGCAACCAGGTTTGCGAGAGCAAGAAATAAGGTTTAGAGATGAGGCTCCCTTTTGCAGGGAGCCTTTTTTCGCTTAACTTCCGAAAATATTTTGTGCATTTTATAGGAGAGATAGATTTTACATGAAGGTTGAAATGAAGCAGAAAATCCATAAATTTATCCAGAATGGTATGTATATTTTACTGGATATTAACAGCGGTGCGGTTCATGTTGTAGATAAAATGATTTTTGATATCATGGACTACTTCGACGGAGAAAATGATGGAGAGGTACTGGCAGCTTTGTCAGGTCAATATGCTGAGGCTGATTTGCAGGAGGCTTTGGAGGAACTTCATTATCTCATAAAGATTCAGCAGCTTTATGCTCCTGATTTGGATGTGCCTCCTACCTTTAAACAGAAGGGATTGGTAAAGTCTCTGTGTCTGATGATTGCTCAGGATTGCAATCTCCGTTGCAAATATTGCTTTGGTGATGGCGGCAGCTATGGTCAGGAAAGAGCCATTATGAGTCCGGAAACCGGCCGTAAGGCTGTGGATTTTCTGATTGAGGCCAGCGGCCCTCGCAAACATTGCGAAATGGATTTCTTTGGGGGAGAGCCTCTGATGAATATGAAAACCGTTAAGGCGGTTACAGAATATGTTCGTCAGCGGGAAAAGGAAACCGGCAAGAAGTTTAAGCTGACTCTGACCACCAATGGTATTTTGCTAAATGATGAAAATATCCAATGGCTCAATGATAATGAATTTTCTTTGGTACTTTCTCTGGATGGCCGCAAGGAGGTTCACGATGCCATGCGTCCATGCGTGGGAGGACAGGGCAGTTACGATAAGGCTGTAGCCAATTTCCACAAATGTTTGGACAGCCGCAAGGGTGGGGATTATGACTATCGTGGAGTATATACCTACCTCCGTGGTACTTATACCAAGAATAATATGGACTTTACCAAGGATGTATTGTCCATGAATGATGAGGGCTTTGATATTCTTTCTATGGAGCCAGTGGTGCTGAAGGATAGTCCTTTGGGCTTTACTGATGAGGATTTGCCACGGATTTCAGAGGAATATGATAAGCTGGTGGAGGCATATCTGGATCGCTGGAGAAAGGGCAAGGGGTTCTTCTTCTTCCATTTCAATATGGATTTGTCCAATGGCCCATGTGTAGCTAAGAGGCTTTCTGGCTGTGGGGCCGGCCATGAGTATTTTGCGGTAGCGGAGAATGGGGATTTGTATCCATGTCATCAGTTTGTAGGCCGGGAGAAATATCGTCTTGGCTCCTTGGATGAGGGCGTAACTGATAAGCATTGGCCTCAGTATTTCCGTGAAAGTCATGTGCTGAACAAAGAAAAATGCCGGGATTGCTGGGCTAGGTTCTTCTGCTCCGGTGGGTGTCATGCCAATGCGGATTTGTTCCACGGAGATATTCGTCAGCCATATGAAACCGGCTGTGAGATTCAGAAAAAACGCCTGGAATGTGCCATTGCCGTGCAGGCTATTATGAAGCTGGAAAAGAATAAATAAAAAAGCATACAGCCTGCGGTCATAACGACTTTTGCTCTGTCGGCTAAATGACCCTGCCTGATAGTTTATCCTTACGCAGAGATACCGCTTGTCGCTGAGCCAATTCACAGTGACCGGATTGGCAGAGAGAGCTACCGGGCTCACTTTTGCTTCGCAAAAGCAGGAAGCCTCCTGACGCAAAAGTGTCATGCCCCTCCGGCTGTTGACGAATCATCGTG
>CAKPVW010000053.1 GCA_934196075.1 uncultured Anaerovibrio sp. | reverse complement strand
TCTACAGTCTCAATGAATACATTGTTGTAGCCCATTTCATGCAGCTTAGCCTGAATTACAGAATAATAAGCATTGCTGGTGTTTGGAGTACCATGAGCCATGACAACAATGCCCTCGCCCTTCTTGGTCTTAGGGAACTGAGTAGCCAAAGCCGTCAGAGTCTCAGTTACATCATCATCCTGTCCCTCCTGACCCTGCCAATACATCAGTGGAGTGCCCAAGGTCATCTTCTTGAAGTTCTGCTTGTAGCCGTTGAATACACCCAGATCATAATCGTATTCCATACCAGGAATAACATCCAAGGTAGTCAAAGCAACACGGGTATAACCCTCAGCCTTCAGCTGATCCAAAGCTTCCTCAGGGGTTGGGAAGGTAATACCTTCATTGGCCTTTACACGGTCAATGATAATATGGGAGGTATAGGCAGTAACTACCTTTACACCAGGATGTGCAGCCTTGATGCCTTCAACAGTTGCATCGATGGTTTTAGCACGGGTGTCAGTGAAGGTGGTGCCAAAAGTCATAACAACAATAGCATCCTTATTGTCCAAGTTCTGGAGAGCAGGGTTCTCATAGGTACGAACCCCCATCTGAGAAGCAGCCAGCAGAGCAGGAGTAGCAGTCTTTACCTCAGGATTCAACTCATAAGCAGCCTCGGTAGGAGCTACATTTGTAGAGAATACGGCACCAACTGCAACAGCAGCTACAAAAAATTTTTTCCAGTTCTTCATAAAAGAAATCCCCCTTAAAAATAAGAATTGTATTGTAATACCTTCCCTTGAAGGCTTATTACCATATTGTACACCACATATCTAATTGAAGTTATTTTTCTAAATTACTGTTTTTGCGCAGTAGATAGAGAAAATATGGTGTCCCCAGAAAAGCGGTCATAATGCCCACATTAACCTCATGCTTTTCTATCAAAATCCTGCCTAGGGAATCACAGAACAGCAGGAATACCCCTCCAGCCACAATGCTGGCTGGCAAAAGATATTTGTGATTTGGTCCTACCAGCATCCGCATCATATGGGGGATAATCAATCCCACAAAACCGATGCTGCCGCTGATACATACGCTGGTAGCTGTAGTCATGGCAGATACCAACAAAAGAATCAAGCGGTATTTGCCTACAGGCATGCCCACAGCCTTGGCTTCTGCCTCTCCTAAAGCCAGAATATTAAGATGTCTTGCCATTAACAGCATAATGCCAATACCTAGAGAAATAGGACCTATTCCCATGAGCACATGCTCCCAACGGCGATAGTCCAAACTGCCTACAGTCCAAAACAGATATTGCTGCAGCTTGTACTCATCCATAACCACCAGCATGGCTGCAGTTATGGCTCCCAGCAGCATACCTACCACCACGCCTGATAATAGCAGTGTCAGCACCGGAATCCTGCCATGACGGGTAGCTAAGGTAATGGTAATCAGTACGGCCACTATAGCTCCCACAAAAGCAAAGGCCGGCATAGCAAACATATTAACAGCATTTACCCCTAAGGTAATCGCCAATACTGCACCTACAGTAGCACCACTGGACACACCAATAATACCTGGATCAGCCAAAGGATTGCTAAACAATCCCTGCAAAATGGTTCCAGAGGCAGCCAGGCCAGCACCTACCATAAATCCCACCAAAGTTCTAGGGGAGCGAATAAACATCAGCACAGCCTCCTGCTGAGCTGAAACCTGTACATCCTCCAGCACGGGCAGTCCCAATTGGTGACAAAACCAGGCCATAACCTGTACAAAGCTTAAATCATATTGACCAGCTGACAAGGAAAAGGCCAAGGTGAATACCACCAGAAAAGCCAATGCCCCAGCCACTATTTTGCGATGATAGGTCATAGCACCTCACCGCCCTTCTGTACTGGATTATGTACCGGCCTTTGTTCCCCGGTCAATCCAATAATGGTATCTAACAGCTGCTTTTTCTCTGTTGTCAAAGGCAATTTCTCTGTATATATATCTGCATGGCCAGTTTCTGGATTGCGTCTAGCGTGAATAGCTGCACCATAGCCAGAGCTTAACAGTTCATCCGTCAACACCTGACCGGGTACACCATCTGCCAATATATTTCCCTGCTTCAACAGCATAAGACGGCTGCAATACCTATCAGCCAAATTCAGCTCATGCACGACCATTACCACAGTTTTACCTCTAGCGGAAAGCTCCCGGCAAAAACGGAAGATTTCCTCCTGGTAAAACAAATCCAAACCTGCAGCCGGTTCATCCAGAAACAACACCGGTGTCTGCTGAGCCAATACCTTGGCCAGCAATACCCGTTGTCTCTGACCACCGGATAGAGCCTTGATCGGCCTATCTGCCATATCCAACACATCTGTATATTTCATACATGCTTCAATGATACGATTATCTTCCTCTCCCTGCTGCTGCCACCATTTTTTGTATGGATAGCGGCCTGCCATAACCATATCCCACACAGTATAATCAAAGGTCAGCTCCACCTGCTGCTGCAGATAAGCAATCTTTCTAGCCAGCTCCCGCTGATTGTAATCCTGCACTCTGCGGTCTGCTAGCAGTATCTCGCCCTTGTCCAATGGCAGAAAGCCTCGCATGGATTTCAACAAGGTGCTTTTGCCGGCACCATTTTTGCCAATAATCCCCACAAAATCCCCTGCCTGAATGGAAAAATTCAGACCATGAAGAATTCTTTCCCCCTGATCATAACCAACTGTTACATCATTTACCTGAATAATAGTTCTCATTGCATCTCCCTCATTGTACTATCATTCAGTAGCTTAATCTACTGCAGAAAGATGCTGCTGATCAGCCAGCTTGAACTCATCACCATAGACGGTGTAAGCAATTTCCTGTACAGCAAAGCAGAAATCCTGTGAGGCACTGTAAATATAAGAATCACGAGGTTCACGTACATTGCCAGTCTGAATGGCCTTCATCTGCTGCAGGGCAGGATCCTTTAGATATTTGTCTCTGAACTGCTGAATATCAAAGGTACCATGGGCAGTATAGGTTGGCAGGAAAATCATATCCGGATCCATCTGCACCATCATTTCCTTGGTGAGCTTATCCCCGCGCTTTAGTCCATATTCGGAAAGGCAATTGGTAACACCAGCCAGCTGGCAGGCATCATCATAGATACAATCCTTGCCGCCATAATTACTCATTAGAGAAATCAGCAAAACCCTCTTCCGCTGATCCTGAGGGATTTTATCAACCTTGGTCTTGAGCTCAGCCAATTTTTCATCCATCATGGAAATAAGCTTTTCACCACGCTGAGGCTCTCCTACCGCCTTGGACATAAGGGTTATGTTATCACGGATATCCTGCAAGCACTTTGGTCCTTTCATAACCACAACCTTGATACCCATATTGCGCAGGGAATCTACATAGTCAATGTCTCCCCAGTCAGGAGCAATAACCAAATCCGGCTCCATAGCCAAAATTTCCTCTACCTTGGGGTGACGTACCTTGTTCGGAATATTCTTGCCCAGCTCAGCTATATTGGAGCTAATAGGATCATCAATCAAATTATTGGCACACACCACTCGCTCTGGCTTCACCAGACCCAGCAAAATATCATCTGTACTCAGTGTCATGCTGACAATGCGTTTAGGCTTCTCGCTAAAATCTACCTCTACGCCCTTATCGTCTACAACCTTGTAGCCTCCCTGTGCCTGCTGAGCTTGATTTCCTCCACAGCCAGCTATCAACAGCAAAGACATAAGCAGCATCGCAAATGCTGTCAATGCCAAAGTTACATTTTTTCTTGCTTTATTCATTACCTTACCTCGCTCCTTTTCCTGCCAAATCGCAAAAAAGGCTTTTCCCTCCAAGCAGAAAGAAAAGCCACATCTTCATAGCCCATTGGCTACAAATCCCCTTCCTATCGCTCGCAGGTCCGGCAACAATCATCTGAATCAACAGATAAATATTGCTAACGGTGATTGTCAAGCAGGCAATTCTTCTGGCTTAGGTTCATAGCTTGTCTACGCCTTCCCAGGATATATCCCAGTGGCATAACTTATGTAGACTCGCTCCCCTTACAGCGGCGGGACCGCATCGGCTTCTACCGATTTTCTTATTAAGTCTCTTATCTCTCTAAGAGAGACACGCGACACCTGCTCCACTTATGAAATTTTTTCAGTACCATATTTGTACTACCAATTTACTCATAGTATATGCCGAAACAAGCCATTTGTCAATGCAGATTGTGATTATGTTCTTTATGCACAAAAGTAATACCACCCTAAATTTGCACACAAAAAGGACGCCGTCGAAACAGCGTCCTGAATGTATTAGCTTTCCAGATAAGAATCTGATATTACAGCTGAGGACCAGCAGCAACCAGAGCCTTACCAGCATCATTGCCAGTGTACTTGCCGAAGTTCTTAATGAAGCGGCCAGCCAAATCCTTAGCCTTAGCATCCCACTCAGCAGGATCTGCATAAGTGTCGCGAGGATCCAGAATCTTAGGATCTACACCTGGCAGCTCGGTAGGTACCTCGAAGTCAAACATAGGAATCTTCTTGGTAGGAGCTTCGTTTACAGCACCGGAAAGGATTGCATCGATGATACCACGGGTATCCTTGATGGAGATACGCTTGCCGGTACCATTCCAACCAGTGTTAACCAGATATGCCTTTGCATTGTTAGCCTTCATCTTCTTTACCAGCTCCTCACCGTACTTGGTAGGATGGAGCTCCAGGAATGCCTGGCCGAAGCAAGCGGAGAAGGTAGGAGTAGGCTCAGTGATGCCACGCTCGGTACCTGCCAGCTTTGCAGTAAAGCCGGAGAGGAAGTAATACTGGGTCTGCTCTGGAGTCAGGATAGAAACTGGAGGCAGAACACCAAATGCATCAGCGGACAGGAAGATTACATTCTTTGCAGCAGGTGCAGAGGAACCTGGCTGAATGTTGTTGATGTGCTCAATAGGATAGGATACACGAGTATTCTCGGTAACGCTCTTGTCAGCGAAATCGACCTTGCCGTTCTCGTCAACAGTTACGTTCTCCAGGAGAGCGTTTCTCTTGATAGCACCATAGATATCAGGCTCGGACTCAGGATCCAGATTGATTACCTTGGCATAGCAGCCGCCCTCGAAGTTGAATACGCCGTTGTCGTCCCAACCATGCTCGTCATCACCGATGAGCTTACGCTTTGGATCAGTAGACAGAGTAGTCTTACCTGTACCGGACAGACCGAAGAAGATAGCAGTGTTCTTGCCTTCCATGTCGCAGTTAGCGGAGCAGTGCATGGATGCAATGCCCTTCAGTGGCAGGAAGTAGTTCATCATGGAGAACATACCCTTCTTCATCTCACCACCATACCAGGTGTTAATGATAACCTGCTCCTTGGAGGTGGTGTTGAAAGCTACGCAGGTCTCAGAATTGAGGCCCAGCTCCTTGTAGTTGGTAACCTTAGCCTTAGAAGCGTTGTAAACAACGAAATCAGGCTCGAAGTTCTCCAGCTCCTCTGCAGTTGGCTGAATGAACATATTGGTTACAAAGTGAGCCTGCCAAGCAACCTCAACGATGAAACGAACTGCCATACGAGTGTCATGGTTAGCACCGCAGAATGCATCTACTACGAACAGTCTCTTGTTGGACAGCTCCTTCTTTGCCAGGTCCTTAACAGTTGCCCAAACGTCCTCGCTCATAGGATGGTTATCGTTCTTGTACTCCTCAGAAGTCCACCATACAGTGTCCTTGGAGTTCTCGTCCATAACGATGTACTTATCCTTAGGAGAACGGCCAGTATAGATACCAGTCATTACATTAACAGCACCCAGCTCAGTCTCTTTGCCTACCTCGAAGCCCTCGAGACCAGCCTTAGTCTCTTCCTCAAACAGTAACTCGTAAGAAGGATTGTGAACAATCTCAGTAACACCAGTAATGCCATACTTGCTCAAATCAACATTTGCCATTTTGCTATCAACCTCTTTCTTTTTTATCCTGCGACATTTCCCAGCATTTGCATAGAAAGGATGAACCAACATTCTCGCCATACATAGAAAACATCGCTAAAATACTTGATTTTCGGCGGTTTTTCTCAGAACCAACCTTCATTTATATGGTATAAGATTTTGCTAATTTTGTCAAAGATTATTTACAATTATTTCTACATTAATATCGCTTATTGTTCTCTTAATGCATTATGATATCATACCATTTAGTTATTTTGCCTTGGCGAAATCCTCCACAGCCTTCTCCATGGCGGTTTTTTCCACTATCACTTTATGGCAGATGGAAGCGTTTTTCAGGGCAGCCAAGCCAGCTGGAATAGCGAAGCTATTCATATTCTGCAGCTTGTCCAGCAGCTGGAATTCGTCCAATCCATCAATATTTTTGCCAAGAGCTGTCAATACGCTTTCATTGAATTTATATGGGCTGGCTGTAGATACTACCACCATTGGTTCCTGATGGCCCTGAGCCATGTAATCTTCTGCACTTCTCCACGCTACAGCAGTATGAGTATCTGCAATATACTTGTTTTTGTCATAAACAGTATTTATGGTTTCCATAGTTTTCGCATCGTCTGCCCAATCACAGCCAAAGACAGCCTGAATCTTGGCCAAAACCTCTGCGCCTACATCATAACGTCCGGTGTCAGACAGCTGCTGCATCCACTGAGCTACCTGAGCCGCATCGTTGGTAATATGATAAAGCAGTCTTTCCAAATTACTGGAAATCAGGATATCCATGGAAGGGCTGATAGTTTTATAGAAATCACGATTTCTATCATAAATGCCGGTTTTTAGGAAATCTGTCAGCACATTATTGGTATTAGAGGCGCAAATCAGCTTCTCCACCGGCAGGCCCATGGACATAGCATAATAACCAGCCAAAATATCGCCAAAATTGCCGGTTGGTACTGTAAAGCTGATTTTATCCCCGGCCTTGATTTTGCCAGCCTGCAGCAAATCTGCATAGGCGCTGAAGTAGTAAACAATCTGTGGTACCAGACGCCCCCAGTTAATGGAGTTAGCGGAGGATAAAGATACTCCGGCTTCATTCAGTTTTTCATTGAATTCCTTATGACCAAAAATAGCCTTAACTCCACTCTGAGCATCATCGAAATTTCCTTTTACAGCAGTAACAGCTACATTGTTGCCCTGCTGAGTTACCATCTGCAAACGCTGGATGCTGCTTACACCGTTTTCAGGATAGAAAACAATGATTTTGGTTTGATCCACATCACGGAATCCCTCCAGTGCAGCCTTGCCAGTATCACCAGAAGTTGCCACCAGAATCAAAACCTGATTTTTCTCGCCTGTCTTCTTCAAGGCTGTTGACAAAAGCCGAGGCAGCAGCTGAAGGGCCATATCCTTGAAGGCACTGGTAGGTCCATGCCAAAGCTCCAGCACAGAAAGCTTGTCATTCATAATATTCAAAGGAGCAACTGCCTGATCGTCAAATTTGCCATTGCCATAGGCTCTTTCTACACAGCCGGTAATTTCCTCCTGGGTATAATCTGTCAGGAAGCAGCTCAGAACCTTGACGGCTCTCTGCTGATAGCTTAAATCCTTGAGACTCTGAATAAATTCCATATCTACCTGAGGCATGGATTCCGGAACAAAAAGGCCGCCATCCTTGGCCAGTCCAGCGATAATCGCCTGGGCAGATGTCATATTCTGATTATTTCCTCTTGTGCTGATATACTTCATTGCATTCACTCCTATATTGTATTAAAGAATTTTCCACTCTAAAGCAGAAAATTATCTTGCATTATAACCCCTAGATTATTCAAAGAAAATGCCCTTGTATTTTCCTTCAATGGGGTGACCACGAGGGTGGAGATATTAGCTCCACCTTTCCATTTTAACGAATAAGCCTTGCTACAGTGGCATTAACTGCCTTTATTAAATCATCAGGGGAAAGGATTAGCTGCTGACCGCGTATGCCTGCGCTAATGGCAATTCTATCAAAGTCATGGCAGGACTCATTGAGATATACAGGATAATTCTTTTTAGCTCCCAAGGGAGAACAGCCTCCCCTAATATACCCGGTTAAGCCAAGCACTTCCTTCAGGTGTACCATTTCCACCCGTTTGTTGCCAGAGGCTGTGGCCAACGCCTTCATATCCAGCTCTCCATCTCCCGGAATACATGCCATCAAGACACCATTTTTATCCCCTCGGCAAACCAGTGTCTTGAAGACCATCCTAACATCCATGCCAGCAGAAGCTGCCACATGAACAGCACTCAAATCATCCAAATCCACCTCGTACTCCTTGATTTCATAAGGAATTTTCAGTCTATCCAAAATGCGGGCTGCATTGGTCTTTTTATTTTTCATAATACAATTTGTCCTTTCCCAGAAAACATAAATCCATGTTAGTATAACACAATTTTTCTAGAATGTGAACACCCTGCCCTATTTTTTTGTACAAAAAAAACGATGCTGAGCTATTTTTACCAGCATCGTTTTTACCTTATCCCTTGTAGGCTGACACCGTTGGCACCTTATCTCCATCTAAAAGAGTCGGGGTACTATCAGCCTCAGTACCGTTGCTATGGCTTCCCCCAACAGGGTAATTAACTGCTCTAACATAGGCATCATCATTATTGCGCATAGAGGCTGCCGTAACATGAGCTACTTCAGCTCTATCAATCACAGCACCTACTATAGCCTCCAGCTTAGCCTTGTTCTCAGACCAGCTCTTTTGGTCCTCCGCCAGCTTTTCTCTGGTTTTGGCTAATCGCTGATTCCAGACAGCCTCATTGTAAACAGGACGCCTTTTTTTCTTGTCAACTGGCGTCTTAGCTGCTTCTTTGGCATCATTCATATCCTGACTCTGAGAATTTACCTCATAGTAGCCTTCCAAAAGCTCATGGAATAATCGCTCCCGCTCCTTTAACAACTGGTTCAAATATCCGCCTGCCACAGGAACCTTCAATTCTGCAACCTGCCGATTGGACTCTTCCATAATCTTGCGAGCTTCTATGATCCAATCCATATCCTGATTAGGATGGTTCCCCCGCAATTCATCCAGCTTCTCCTGAGCAGCTGTTAAAATATTGCGCACCTTTTCCTTATATCGGACAAAATCCCGATCATTCTGCTTTAGCAGCAAATTAGCATATTCCTGATAGTTTTCAACATCATAGAGCTTCCAGCTGCCATCCTCCTGACGTTTTAGTTTAAGCTTCAACACAAAGGTATCCCCTAGATTCGGCTCATACACTTTGACTCCAGCTGTTACGATGGTATCGAGTTCTGCTTCCTGTGTTGCCTTGGTCTCCTCATGAACAGCCTCCTCAGTTTTCTCATTGCCTAGTACATATTTATGCAGTAAGGATATGCCCATAGACAACAGTTTGTCCTTAATACTTTGTTCCTTTACATTCTCCTGACCTGGAGGTGGATCCCTATATACATACTCCAAGCTGCGGAAGCTAACAGTTCTAAAGCCTATTCTATCCTCCAGACTTGATTCTGGAGTCACTGTATCTCTTTCCTGCCATTTGCCATTTTGAACATAATTCAAAAAATCATCCTGACAGTATTTAGCAAAACTACCATCTGCTACCTTGCCATAGGCTGGATCGCTCTTTGGCACCAACTGAGCCAGCTTGTCGTTATTTAGCTTGAAAAGGCCATCCAGATCCACTCTTTCCTTCAAAGCCTCCACATCACCAGACTGCATAGCCTTCTGCATAGCCCTGATAGAATATGTGGGCGTATAAATGTAAAACTTGAAGTAAAATACCCCCGCTAGACAGCCTATCAAAAGCTCTAACAGCAAACCAATAATCACGGCTTTCTTTATGGTCATTCCATCACCTGCTCTTATCCGTCCTCTGCATACAGTATGCAAAATATATTTCCACAACAAATATTCATTTCAGAGAGCAATTTCATCCTCAAAGATACAATGCCCTATGGTTTACATTTTAACATAAAACAGGGTTATTTTACAATGCTATTATTGGCCTATGTGTTTATTAACCAATTAAAATCCTTTATAACCCCTACCTTATTTACCAAAAATACCTCTGCATTTTTTGTAAATAAGAAATAGCAGCATTCATCATTTGCCAATATCAATTTCCCATAGGGTGCCAACGTTTTCTATAGCCCACTAGCATCATAGCAGCACTAATAAACAAACCAATATAAAGTGGCTCCATAGGCAGCTGAACAGTCATAGCCAACACAATAGGCACCACTGTACTAAGCACAATAGAGGCATATGCCCATTTTTTGGCAATGCTGCGGGGATAAAATATGGCAAAGGTCAAAGGAAGAAATACGCCACAGCCCCGCATAGCCATAGAAAGAAAATTCCAAAACAGCACCTGAGAATCCAAATTAGCCAAGGCAATACCGCAGGCTGCGGCCATAACTGTTACTACTACCAAGCGCAAAGTATAAAGGAGTTTTTTGCCGCTGCCTAGGTCAACACTGGCACCAATAATATCTCTGGTAAGCATAGTGCCAATGCCAAGAGAAAGTCCACCTATAGAACCTATCAGACTCAGCATGATTCCACCCATGGCAATACCTGCCAGCAATGTACTCTGATGCTCCAAAAGATAGATAGGCAATACCAACACGGGCACTACATCTGGCTCTAATACATGCATATACATGCCAATAGCCACTGATGGCAACCCTACAGGAATAACAATGGCCGCCGCCGCAAAGGATCCCAAAGAAGCCACCTTGGGGCTAGAGGCAGAGAAAAAACACTGTATATAGGTCTGAGTGCAAATAACACCTACAACCATGGAAAAAAGTTTGGAAAAGCTATTGCCTACACCAGTATTAAACATATTCCACCAGTAATCCGGAGGCAGAATTTGTTGAAAATCCGGCCTGCTGTGAAGATACAGAAAAGCGCTGGCTCCAGCCACAAACAGACTAAGCCAGATAACAAGCATCTTCAAAATACCACCTACACCAGTGCTTTTGATGCCTCCAAAAAAGATATATGCCGCCACTAACAGACAAAGAAGCAACGCTCCCATTTCTGAGGACACCTGCAGCACAGCTGAAAGAATTTGAATCCCAGGCAAACAGCTGGCCACCACGCTAAAAAGAATGCCCAAGGAGGAAATAATTCCCACAGCCTCCGCAGCCTTATTGCCATAATTTCGTTTGAGATACTGAGGAATAGTTTCCAAGCCTGTAGCCCTCAGCTTCCCTGCATAAAACAAGCCCATCAGAATAAAAGCAATACCTGAACCCAAGGTAAACCACCAGGCAGACAAACCCATGGTATAAGCCAGCTGGGCAGTACCTACGGTAGCACCACCGCCTACCACTGTGCCAGCAATACTGCCAGCCACCAATGGTACACCGGCACTACGGCCACCCAGACTATAACCTTCGGCAGATTTTACAGATCTAGCAGAATAAATTCCACCACCTATAACCAGAGCCACCGTCGCCAGCATAACCATCAGATGTTCCATTGTTAAATCCATAACTCAGCCTTCTCTCTACCCACTGCCAATATCCATTTTACCCCATGCTAACGGGTGCTAAGGCTCCCTCCTCTTAGGAGGGAGTTAAGCACCCGTAAGGCTCTGGATT
>CAKPVW010000052.1 GCA_934196075.1 uncultured Anaerovibrio sp. | reverse complement strand
ATATTTATGACTATAATTTATGGAAGAATTGAGAAACGCGCTGTTAAAAATGCATTGCTGTTTTTAGGAGGGGTTTAAATGGGTAACAGACCCAAGGTTGTTATAGTAGGTGCAGGTTTTGGCGGTATTGCAGCTGCCAAGAAGCTGGCCAAGCAGGATATTGATATTGTTATTATTGACAGAACTAACTACCATCTGTTTCAGCCATTGCTGTATCAGGTGTCTACATCTGTACTGTCTACAGATGATATTTCTTATCCAATTCGCGCTATGTTCCGTGATCACAAGAATGTAGAGCTGTTTATGGCCAAGGCACTGGAGATTGACGGCAAGCGCAAGGTTGTTGTCACTAACCATGGTGATGTGTCCTATGATTATTTGATTGTAGCTGCTGGTGCTACTAACAATTTCTTTGGCATGGCCAATGTAGAGAAATACGCCTATGGTATGAAGACAATTCCAGAGGCATTGCATATCCGCAACCATGTATTGCATATGTTTGAGCGTGCCAACAAACAGATTGATAATGAGGAAGAGCGTCGCAAGATGCTGAGCTTTATCTGTGTAGGCGGTGGCCCTACCGGCGTTGAGGAAGCTGGTGCTATTGCGGAGCTGGTTGCTGTACAGAAGATGGAATATCCAAATCTGAATTTTGATGAGGTTAGCATCCGCTTGATTGAGGCTACTGACAAGGTTCTCCCTATGATGCCTCCACACCTGCGTCAGCATACTATCAATGTGCTGGAGAAAAAGGGTGTACAGGTTATGCTGAATACTCAGGTGGCAGATTGCAATGAGGATGGCCTGTTCCTGAAGGACGGTACTTTTATTCCTAGCCGTACTGTTATCTGGGGTGCTGGTGTCAAAGCCCACAAGCTGGCTTCTACCATTGGCGCTGAGTGTGACCGTGCAGGCCGAGTTATTGTTGGCCCAACTCTGCAGGTTCCTGGTTATCCTGAGATTTTCGCTATTGGCGATAATGCTCATTTTGTTCAGGACGGCAGACCATTGGCTACGGTAGCTCCTGTAGCTATGCAGGAGGCTTGGCTGGCTGCTGACAATATTACCCATCTGTGCAAGGGTGAGACTCAGCTGCACAACTTCAAGTATGTGGATCATGGTGCTATGGCTACCATTGGACGCTGTCAGGCTGTTGTAAACTGGGGCGTTCTCAAGATTGGCGGCTTCTTTGCATGGCTCATCTGGATGTTCTTGCATTTGTTGCGTCTGGAGGGGGCCCATGCCGATATTACTGTAGGTACCAAGTGGTTCTGGAACTTTGTTTCTGGTACACGTTTGGGTCGTATCATTACCAATATCAAGTTGGATGATGAGGATGCGGCTATGGAAAACAAGGCCTAAATATGTTATGATAGAGGGGTGTGCCTGGCACATCCCTTTTTTTGTGTTGATATATCAGGCTAAATTTGATTTTTGATTACGGGAGTGATTTCCTTGCATAGAGCAAAATATTGGACTATGGCGGCAGGAATCTGCCTTGCAGCGGTTCTTCCTATGATGACAGAGGCTGTTGTGCCTGTCAGCACAGCTCACAGTGCACCTAGAACGGTGATTAGTGATAGTACACAACCGGAGACGTTGGCGAAGGATAGTGAGTCTATGGCTGTGGATGTTGTAACCAAATCCAAGAATAACGATACTGTTAGACAGGTGCCGGATTATCTCAGGACAGTTCGTCTGTCCTGGGAGCCTGTACCTGGGGCTGTTAGCTATCAGGTGGCCATTATGCGGACCAACAAAAATTTGCCAGAGAATGTAGTGTCCGTCAAGCGAGGTATTTTTACCAATGGCTATGAGCTAGATACCTCTGTTATGCGCACAGCCAAGGATTATTATTGGAAGGTGTGCCCTCTGGATGCCAGTGGCAAATATATCAAGCTATACAGTGATTTGCGCCCATTGGTGGAGCAGGAGCTGAATCCTACTGCTCCAAAGACTACTACAGAGTTTGAATCCATGGCCTATGCGCCTTTGTACCCGGTGTTTTCCTGGGTTCCTGCCAAGGAGGGCAAATACTACGATATTAAGGTTTTTCGCCTGGAAAATGGTCAGCCGGTAAATATTCGCAATCTGACCACTGAAGGCTCTGTATATTATGAGGATGCTGGTTATACCTGGCCGGGCAAATATTATTGGCAGGTGCGGAGCCGGAATGAATCTGGCAGTTATATTAGCGATTGGTCGGCCCCTAGCTGGTTTCAGGTAGATAATCAGGCCAAGGTAGCAGCTTTGGGGGATAGTATTACCCATGGCGGTGGGGCAGTGTCAACCCCTCCTGGCTATGTTATGTACAATTGGGAAACCTATTCTCAGGTGCCAGTTAAGAATCTGGGCTATAGCGGTGATACAGTGGCTGCTATGAATGCCAGATTTGAATCAGATGTATTGCCTTTTCACCCCAAAATTTTAGTTATTATGGGGGGGGTTAATGATTTTCGTGCTGGTGCCATGGCAGAAGATATTATTTATTATCTTCGTCAGATAGGAGATAAATGTCGGAGAAATGGCATCATTCCTGTCTATGCCACAGCAACCCCTATAAATCCGCATTTCATTGCCAATTGGAGCTATATTACCACTCCGGCAGCCAATTGGAAGGAGGAGCAGGTCAAGCTGAACCAATGGATTATGTCCCAGCAATATGCAGTGGATGTGGCCAGTGGTATGACTGATTGCTATGGCCTGTTAATGGATGAGGCTACTACAGATGGATTGCATCCTGATGTTATGGGTAAAAAGCTTATTGGGGAAGCCATTAGTGATTATCTTTTGCGCATGTTTCCAGGCAAAAATCTTCTAGCAAAATAACGAGGTGTCCGATATCTCCCAACTCTATGGGTGGCGGTGGATAACAAGAATTTAATGTTGTTTTAGGGGAATAATATAGCCAAAAGCAACAAAGTATAAATAATAGTTATTCTACCATAAATAAATATGCAATAAAGACCACATGAGAAACCTAGCAAAATGGTTCAAATGTGGTCTTTGCTTTTGTTCAATATTGAAATTTGTTTGTATTTTTACGCCTGAATAGGCAGACTCATATATTCGGGATCATGGATAGTAATTTGACACTGAGCGGCAGTGAGATTTATCAATTCCGTGCGAATCTCGTCACAGTCAGCTGGCTCCACCAGCAGTCTTACTGTGACCTTGTCCAGATAGGCTGTTTCTCCAGTGCGCAGCTGTTCATTGCGTATCCAATTTTCGATGGTACCCAATAGGCTGTAATCCATTTCTGCTTCTATCAGGCAGAAGGGTTTTACCTCTAGGCAGGGAGTGGCCTCCAAGCCAAGGGAAGCTGTGTGGCTGTAGGCGCGGATCAGTCCGCCGGCACCTAGCTTGATACCGCCAAAGTACCTGGTTACAACTACTACCACATTGGTTAGACCATGCTGCTTGATGGCCTCCAAAATAGGATTGCCAGCCGTGCCGCCAGGTTCCCCGTCATCATTGGATTTTTGTTGACTGCTCTCTGCTCCTAGAACCCAGGCAGAGCAGTTGTGACGGGCGTCAAAATGCTTTTTTTTGATGCTGGTTACAAAATCCCTGGCCTCAGCCTCGGTTTCTACATGGCTGGTATAGGCAATAAAGCGGGATTTTTGGATTTCGTAGCTGGCAGTGCCGTTTTCGGCAGTTGTTTTGTAGATATGCATAGTTAATTCTCCGGTATGGTTAGATTCTGGCGCAGGCTATTGGTTTCGGCTGCTGTAAACAAGGCGTCTGGGCCATTGCGCAGCATGGTTTCCCGCAAAATTCTGCTTTCTGCTTCGTGATTTTCGGCATTGAGATTGGCCGGATTGGCATTGGCCTTGAGGGCTGTAATAGCCGCTAGCTGCTTGCTGCTATAATCTATGGTTTTGTGGAGCAGGCTGGCTGCCAAGTCGTAATTGGTATCATCCAGACTAATAGGGGGAGCCAGTTTGCCTAGTTCCTGATATGTCATTTGGGCTTGGTGCTCCAAAAGGTTCAGGCGGGTATAGGCTGTATTGAGACTGATGTTGTCGTTGTGATAGTCATTAACGATTTTTTGGCATTGGGACCAATTGTAGTCAAGACTGTCAACCTGCTTTTTGTAGCTGGTGTACCAGTCATTGAATATCTGCTGTTGGGCAGCAATCCGCCGCAGGGTGATTTCACTAGGTGGTTCCGCTTCGGCGGTAAATAGCAGGGATTGGCCAATGGCACCGATGGTCAGGGCCAATACCAGACAGAATCCATAAAAAACTTTTTTTTGGGGAAGATTGCGGTATAATACTAATAATAGCAAAAGACATATTAGCACAGCCGCTATAAATACAATAGCCATAATATGCTCCTTTTCAGATTATTTTATGATATATCTGCTATCCTGATAGCAGGAGACAGATATCAATTTTGGTAGAGGTATGTATTACATTCTATCATTTATTGGGTAGTAAGACTATAAAAATTTTGCTGTTGAAGTGGAGGCTTATGGCCCCTGTTTCAAATATGCTTAAGGTCAGGAGGATTTTTGAATTTTGAAGGATAAAAAATTGTATCAAATGGCTTGGCGCCTAATGAGTTCCTATTGGCATTCGCAGGAAAAATGGAAGGCTGGAGGCTTGCTGGCAGGGGTTATTGCCCTCACCTTGGGACAGGTATATATGCTGGTGCTGCTGAATGGCTGGAATAATGATTTTTATAATGCTCTGCAGCAGCGGGACTTTGAGTCCTTTTGGCCCTTAATTGGTCAATTTGCAGGTTTTGCTTTTTTGCACATTATTTTTGCGGTCTATGCTATTTATGTAAGACAGATTTTGGAAATCAAATGGCGCAACTGGATGACAGACAAATATTTGGACAGATGGCTGGGGCATCAGACTTATTATCGTCTGCAGGTAGCTGGTCAGGATGATATGGATAATCCAGATCAGCGTATAGCCGATGATGTTAATTCCTTTGTGAATTTAACCCTGAACTTGTTTGTAGGAGTTCTTAAACAGGCAACCTCCTTGGTCGCCTTTGTAGTTATTCTGTGGAATCTATCTGGTTCTCTGGATATTCCTCTGGGAGATACGGTGCTTTCTGTGCCTGGCTATATGGTTTTTGTGACCTTGATTTATTCCGCTGTAGGTACCTGGCTGGCTCATAAGGTGGGCTACAAGCTGATTCGTTTGAATTATGATCAGCAGAGATTTGAGGCGGATTTCCGCTTCAGTATGGTTAGGTTTAGGGAAAATAGTGAAAGCGTAGCCTTTTATGGTGGCGAAAAGCCAGAGCTGCAGAATTTTCGGGAGCGATTTGCCCTGGTTATCGGTAATTTCTGGGGGCTGATGAAGCAGATCAAGCTGTTGAATTTCTATGTGAATGGTTATGCTCAGATTGCCTTGATTGTGCCGCTTTTGATGTGTGCACCTCAGTATTTCAATGGAACTATGCAGATGGGGGGGTTAATGCAGACCATCAACGCCTTTGGCCGGGTACAGGATGCCTTGAGTTATTTTGTAGAAAGCTATGATGGCATTGCGCAATATATAGCGGTTATTCGCCGTCTAGGTGGTTTTGCTGGGCATATGGAGGAAGCGGAGGCTTTAACCTCGGACTTTGTCTTTACGCGGAATGATACCAATGCTTTGCAGCTGTGGCAGATGAATATTGCCTTGCCTGATGGACGGGAATTAGCAGAAAAGCTGTCCATTGCTGTGCCGGCAGGCAAGCGGCTTTTGATTACCGGCGGCTCTGGTGCAGGGAAAAGTACCATGCTGCGGGCTGTGGCTGGTATATGGCCCTATGGCGCAGGAGAAATATCTCTGCCTACAGGTTGGCGTACTATGTTTTTGCCGCAGCGTCCTTATTTGCCTCTAGGCAGCCTTAGGCGGGCTATTTATTATCCTCAGCCTGTGCCGGAAAATACTGATGATAATTTAGCTGGTTTGCTGGAGCGCTTTGGCTTGCAGAAGCTGGCTGCTCAGCTGGATGTGGTGGAGGATTGGAGTCGGATTTTGTCTCTGGGTGAGCAGCAGCGGCTGGCTTTTATTCGCATTTTGCTCCTGCGGCCGGATATTGTCTTTTTGGATGAATCCACATCGGCCTTGGATGAACCAAGAGAAGCTCAGGCCTATGAGATTCTTCACCAGCTGCTGCCTCAGATGGCTGTGGTTAGTGTGGGACATCGCTCCAGCCTGTTGAATTGGCATGATAAGCAGCTGGTGCTGGCTGGGGATGGCTATTGGCAGCTGCAGGATATTAAGCGATAATCTTATTCAATATGTGGTAATATATTTTTGCAAAAGGAGGCAGGTTGTGGGTACTTTTAGAGGCGGAAAGCCCTGGGAGGAGAATAAAAAGCAAAAAAGGCAGTTATTTACGGCTGGCGAAAAGGCATCTTTGATTTTATGTCTAGCTATGTTGATTTTTGCTCTGCAATCTGCGGATGTGCCTTTGTGCTTTTTTGTTTTGGCATTTTTTTGTTATGAAGTGCTGAATGTTATGTCCAAAATAGATGCCCAGAAATTCAAATTTTTGATTTCCCTTTTATGGGGATTATGCCTATCTTTATTTGTAGGTTCGGTTTTCATGGCATTTTTTTGACAATTGTTATTGGGGAAATAGACACAATTTCAATAAAGACAAAATATTATAAAAATCCTGTTTTTTTCTTGGAGAAAAGCAGGATTTTTGCTTTTTGTATGGAACTATAACAATAAATAATCAGCAGCTAATATTGCAATCCTGTCTGGACTATGGGCAGTAATTTGAATGTGTCTTATGGTCAGGCTGCTGCGATGGACAGCATGGACAGGAAAAGGTTATTGAATAGGATACAGGGGTGATGTTTTATGAGTAAAACAAAGTGTTTGGCAATGATTCTTGCAGGTGGCCAGGGAAGTCGTCTTGGCGCCTTGACCAAGAATATTGCAAAACCAGCAGTGCCATTTGGCGGCAAATACAGAATTATTGATTTTCCACTGTCCAATTGTGCCAATTCTGGTATAGACAAGGTTGGCGTACTGACACAGTATCGTCCACTGGAGCTGCATACCTATTTGGGAACTGGTAATGCTTGGGATTTGGATAAATCCACCGGTGGCGTGTTTATTCTGCCGCCATATGCTAGAGACAAGGGTGCCGATTGGTACAAGGGAACTGCAGATGCCATTTATCAGAATCTGAATTTCATTGATATGATGGATCCAGAGTATGTGCTGATTTTGTCAGGTGACCATATCTATACCATGGATTATTCCAAGATGCTGGATGTGCATCGTGCCAACAAGGCGGATGCTACCATTGGCGTATTTGAGGTACCATGGGATGAGGCTCCTCGTTTTGGTATTATGAATACTGATTCTGTAGATGGCCGGATTATTGAGTTTGAGGAGAAGCCAGCTAAGCCAAAGAGCAATTTGGCCTCCATGGGTATTTATATTTTCAATCGCGAGTTCCTGAGCCGTTATCTGATTGCAGATGCTGCTGATGAGAATTCTAGTCACGACTTCGGCAAGAATATCATTCCTGCTATGCTGAATGATAATGCTCGTTTGTATTCCTACGCCTTTGAGGGGTATTGGAAGGATGTAGGAACTATTGAGAGCTTGTGGCAGGCCAATATGGATCTGTTGGCAGATGAGCCGCCATTCTCCTTCAATAGCTCCTGGACAATCTATTCCTCCAATCCATCTCTGCCGCCACATTATATTGGCAATGAAGCAAGGGTGCACAATTCCATGCTGAATGAAGGCTCTATGATTTTTGGCGAGGTGGATCACTCTGTCCTCTTCTCAGGGGTAAAGATTGGCAAGGGCGCCAAGGTTACCAATTCCGTCATTATGCCATTTACCAAAATTGAGGAAAATGCTGTTATTGATCATGCCATTGTGGCCCAGAACTGTGTTATTTCGGCCGGTGCAGTTGTAACCGGTGAGGCAGGCGCTATTGCTGTAGTCCCAGAGGGGGAGGTAGTAGAGGCCACGGAAGAAGGAGAACAGGTAAGCTGAGCTGACGTGGGGTCAGATTAATGACAATAATAAGAACGGAGTGATCGTTTTGAGTAATATGATGGGTATTATAAAGCTGGATGGTGCTAACTCCATGCTGAAGGAGTTGTGTGAGCATCGTCCTGTTGCGTCCCTGCCAATTGCAGGACGTTATCGCGTTATAGATTTTGCTGTTTCCAACATGGTAAATTCCGGTATTGGCAATGTAGGCGTGCTTTTGTCTGCCAATGCCAGATCCATTTTTGACCACCTGCGTTCCGGTAAGGATTGGGATTTGGCTCGCCATCGTGGTGGTTTGTCCTATCTGCCATCTGATCCTTATGATGGCAAGCCTGCTACGGGAGATTTGCAGGGCCTGTACAGCAATTTGGATTATATTCAGCACAATGCTGCGGAGTATATTCTCATTGCTCAGGCAGATTGTGTGTACAATATGGATTTCCGCTCTGTATTGCTCTTCCATCAGAATACTGGTGCGGATATAACCATGGTTTATTCCAAGGCTCAGGATGATATTTCTGGCAATGCTGCTGTAATGAAGGTGACAGAAAACGGCCGGGTTACTGATATTGCCAAGTCCATGACTGTTACTGCCGGTACCAATGATTTCTTGGGTGTATACCTGATGTCCAAGGACACCTTTGTGAAGGTTGTGTCCAATGGCTTTGAGCGGGGGGGCACTGACTTCCTATTAGATGGCATTATTCGTCACATGGAGGAGTATAGCATTTTTGGCTATGAGCACAAGGGCTATGTATCTCGCATTAATTCTACCATGGCATACTTCAATGCCAACAAGGATTTCCTCAATCCAGAAATTTGGAGCGAGGTATTTATGGGTGATAATTTGATTCATACCAAGACCAAGGATGCGGCACCAGTACAGTATAAAGATACCTCCAGAGTGGTAAATTGTCTGGTAGCCAACGGCTGTGAAATTCGGGGCGAGGTAGAGAACAGTATTATCTTCCGGGATGTTAAGATTGGCGAGGGTGTCAAGATTAAGGATTGCATCATCATGGAAAGATGCGTTATTGAGGACAATGCAATGCTGCGCAATGTTATCTGCGACAAGAATGTTACTGTTAGCAAGGATCAGTGGCTGAAGGGTGCTGATAATTATCCTTTAATTGTTGCCAAGAATACCACAATCTAATCATGGCAAAATAGTGTGCAGGGAAGCACAGGAAAAAATTATTTTTCTGCAAAATCTGCATAAATAGGGCCGCTGCAGAAGCATAGTAGACATAAATACCATGCTTTTGCGGCGGTTTTTTACATCAACAGCCATGGGAAAATGGACAAATCGAAAAAATATGGTATAATACAAGCGGTGTCATTATATTATTCATAGTTTTTTAAAATTACATTTTCCACCGTTGTTGGGAATATCATAGTGCTGGCTGCACACATACCGGAGCTATGGTTATTCCATTAGAGGATAGGAGTTGAAATTATGTCAGTAATTGAGCGAGACATTGATACCATGAAGGAAGAGCTGAAGCAGCGTTTTGTTACCACAGCCCAGATAAATTATGGCCGTGAGCTTTCTGACCTCAGCGAACATGAACTTTATGAAACCTTGGCACAGGTTGTAAAACAGTATACTTCTGAAAATTGGATTAAAACTAATAAGCAGTATCAGGAAAACGATGAGAAGCAGGTTTTTTATTTCTCCATTGAGTTCCTGTTGGGGCGTCTTTTGAATACCAACCTGATTAACTTGGATTTGAAGAATGCCCTGAAGGCAATGCTGCAGGATCTGGATTTGGATATCCACGATCTTTATGAGGAAGAGCCAGATGCAGGTCTGGGCAATGGCGGCTTGGGCCGTTTGGCAGCCTGCTTCATTGATTCCATGGCTTCTCTGGGACTGGCTGCTCATGGCTGCGGCATCCGCTATCAGTATGGCCTTTTCGAGCAGAAGGTTGTTAATGGCCAGCAGGTTGAGATTCCAGATAACTGGCTGCGCAATGGCTTTGCCTGGGAGTTCCGCAAGCCTAACAAGGCTGTAAAGGTTCGCTTTGGCGGCAAGGCTTATATGCATATTAATGATGATGGTTCCTCCACAGCTGTTCACGATGAATACACCGAGGTTACCGCAGTGCCTTATGATGTACCTGTTATTGGTTACAAGAACCGCACTGTCAATACTCTGCGTCTTTGGAATGCTGAGGCCAATCAGGATTTCTCCGATTATGCAAGCCTTACCAATGATGAGATTAAGGAGCGTCAGGAGTACCGTAACAAGGTAAATAAGATTACTGAATTCCTGTATCCAAATGATAGCACCGATGAGGGCAAGCGTCTCCGTCTGGTTCAGGAATACTTCTTTGTATCTGCCGGTGTACAGAGCATTGTACGCCATTTCATGCGTACCCATGATGATGTTACCACCTTTGCAGATAAGGTATGCATTCAGATTAACGATACCCATCCAGCAGTAGCAGTAGCAGAGCTGATGCGCGTATTTATTGATGATTATGGTCTGGATTGGGATGTAGCTTGGGATATTACCAGTCATACTGTAGCCTACACCAACCACACCATTTTGCCAGAGGCTTTGGAGAAATGGGATAGAGATCTGTTCAAGGATCTGCTGCCACGTATCTACATGATTATTGACGAGATTAACCGTCGCTTCCTCTATGAGGTACGCTCCAAGTATCCAGGGGATGAGAATCTGATTCATGAGCTGTCCATTATTCAGGATGGCCAGGTTCATATGGCTCGTCTGGCTGTAGTTGGCTCCTTTAGCGTTAACGGCGTAGCAAGACTGCACACCAATATTCTGAAGGAAAGCACTCTGAAGTATTTCTATCAGTATTATCCAGATAAGTTCAATAACAAGACCAACGGTATTACCCATCGTCGTTGGCTCATTAGTGCTAACAATGCCCTGGCTCATGTTATTGATGACAAGCTGACTCGTCAGTGGAGAGGGGACACCCGCATGATGAAGCAGCTGAATCAGTATGTAAATGATCCAGCCTTCCTGAAGCAGCTGGACAAGGTAAAGCGTGCGAGAAAGCGTGCTTTGGCTCAGTATGTATGGTCCCACAACAAGGTACGTATCAAGATTGATTCCATCTTTGATGTACAGGTAAAGCGTATTCATTCCTACAAGCGTCAGCTGATGAATATCATGCATATTATGTATCAGTATGATCGCCTGAAGAATGATCCAGAGTACAAGATGCCTGTACCAGTGGTATATTTCTTTGGCGGCAAGGCTGCTCCTGGTTATTTTGTAGCCAAGGAGACTATTCGCCTGATTTTGGCTGTAGCTAACAAGATTAATACAGATCCAAGCATTGATGGCAAGATTAAGGTTGTCTTCCTGGAGAACTTCGGGGTATCTCTGGGTGAAAAGGTATATCCTGCAGCCGATGTCCACGAGCAGATTTCCACAGCTTCCAAGGAGGCTTCCGGTACTGGTAACATGAAGTTCATGATGAACGGTGCTATTACTCTGGGAACTATGGACGGCGCTAATGTAGAGATTCATGAGCAGGTAGGGGATGAAAACTGCGTAATCTTTGGTATGCGTTCCGAGGAGGTTATTAATCTTTATGAGCATGGCGGCTACAGCGCATGGGATGAGTACAACACCAATGCCAATGTTCGTCTGGTTATGAATCAGATGACTGATGGCACCTATGGCAACTTCCAGAGCCTCTTTGATTATCTGGTAAATAGCAATGATGAGTTCTTCATTATGAAGGATTTCAATGCTTATATTGAAGCTCATGAGGAAATTGTTCGTCGTTATCAGGATCATAACGCATGGCTCCGTTCCTGCGCTATCAATAT
>CAKPVW010000051.1 GCA_934196075.1 uncultured Anaerovibrio sp. | reverse complement strand
TTGCAGCGACAAAAACGGATGCGAAATACCTCTGATGAGGAAGGAACGAGGAATGAAACGAAAAAGTTATTTTTTTTAGAATAATTATAGCTTTTTGTAAGTTTTCAGTAACGGTATGTGAGAATTCCATGAGCAATCATTCTGTGTTGGACTATCTGGTGCGAGAGGGGGAACCTCTGCCAGCCAAGGGACAAAAAACCTTCCGAGCTACGGAAACCATCAAAGCTGGCAGCTATGATGGTATTCATTTCAAACTGTGGGAGGGAGATCAGCAGGATGATGTGGAGGACAATCGTTTTATTGGCTGTATGAATATTACTGGTCGGGATTTTGATTTTGGTATGATTATGCCAGGGGCAGAAATTGTTTGTGATTAGAAAATATTATTGAACAGCTGCGTTATTTGAATTATGATGTGGCAGCCAAGCGTGATGAATTTATCGTTGGAGATTTCAAGAGGCTGGCTAGTGCACCAGAAAATTATGAGGATAAGCAGAAATTTGAGTTCCTGTGCCATGAGGGTATCAAGGCTTTGGAGAATGGGGATATTGACACTTTGCGTCAGGTGGTGGATATGCTTTGGGCGACCAAACGCAGAGAGGAGCAGGATGACAATGCCAAGGCGAATATTGTACGTGGCTAAGGCTTGAAGGGAGAGAAAATATGTGAATTATCAGAGCAGAATCTGGCAGGAAAAAACGCAGCCGGGCCAGATTATCCTCGTAGGTGCGGGCGTTGATGCCAAGATGCTTTTGAAAATACTGCTTGTTGTAACAGCCCAGAGAAATGTAGCGCAGGAAGGGACGCAAAGTGTCGTAGTCCCCAATATATTTGTTGAGAATACCAGTAGAAGTGGCCATGCTATCAGCCTCCTAATTTGTTGCATAAATATGTATATAGTATAGCATATATAGCATTAATTCAAAAACTGCAAGTTGGGTGTTTTTGAGGTTGTGCAGCTATGGGGACTATTGTTAATATCTACATAAAATGATAAAATAACGAGGTGTCTGTGGAAAGAAAATACAAAGATATTTTCTTTCCATAATACAGGGGTTATAAATTTTGTTGGATAGTTTTGAGGATAGAGTATATGCGAAGAATTTTTATCAAGGCCAAATTGGCGGATAAATTAATTATAGGTGGTAGTGATGGTTTTCATCTGAGCCGGGTTATGCGGGCCAAGTCAGGGGATCATATTGTGGTGGCTGATGATGTGGGCCAGGTGGGAGAGTACGAGATTACTGGTTTTGGCACTGGAGACTCTGAAGATGGCGAACAGGGCAAGGCACAGGTGGTTGAATCTCAGCCTTATGGCGCCAATGGAGCTGTAGTGGAGCTGTCTCTGGTGCAAATGCTGGAGGAGTGGACAGAGTCTCCTATAGAGGTGGTGTTGGCACAGTGCCTTCCCAAAGGAGATAAACTGGAGTTGATTACTCAGAAGGCTACAGAGTTGGGAGTCAATAGAATTGTACCTCTGGTTAGTGAGAATTGTGTGGTTAAATATGATGCAAAAAAGGCCAAGACTCGTCAGGAGCGGTGGCAAAAAATCGCCAATGAGGCTGGAAAACAGTGCGGTCGTACCATTTTGCCTGTGGTGGAGCCTATTCAGAGCTTGAAACAATGGCTGACAGAGATAGCGGCGGAGGTTCAGAAGGCAGAAAAGAAAATTTGTCTATGTATGTGCTACGAAAATGAGGAACAACAGGGTATTAAGGCGTTCTTGCAGGCTCATAAGTCTGAGGAGGTTTTTGTCTTTATTGTTGGGCCAGAGGGAGGCTTTTCTTTGGCGGAGGCTCATCTAGCACAGGAGCTGGGCATAGCTTCTGTTAGTCTGGGCAATCGGATTTTGCGGGCAGAAACAGCGGCTATTGCCGCTGCGGCGATCATTCAGTATGAAAACGGTGATTTGGGGGGAAGATAATTTGTCAAGTGTAGCATTTGTGACTTTGGGCTGCAAGGTCAATCAGTTTGAAACTGAGGTAATGGAGGGCTTGTTCAAGGAAGCTGGCTATGAGATTTTGCCCCATACAGACAGGGCAGATATATATGTTATTAATACTTGCTCTGTTACCAGTCTGGGGGATAAAAAATCCCGCCAGTTGATTCGCAGGGTACAGCGCCAAAATCCTGAGGCTATCATTGCGGTTACTGGCTGCTATGCTCAGATTGCCCCGGAACAAATCAAGGCTATTGAGGGCGTGAGAGTTGTGCTGGGCACTGCCAATCGTTCCCGTATTGTGGAATATGTGGAGCAGGCCATAGCAGGCAACGGCAGGATTATTGACGGCGTAACGGATATTATGAAAGTGCGGGAGTTTGAGGATATTCCGATTCTGGATATGCCTACCCGTACTAGGGCTTTCCTGAAAATTCAGGAAGGGTGCACTAATTTCTGCAGTTACTGCATTATTCCTTATACTAGAGGGCCTTTGCGTTCTAGACCTTTGGACAGCATTCGCCGAGAGGCAGAGAAACTGTTGGCCAATGGCTTCAAGGAAATAGTTTTTACCGGTATTCATCTAGGGGCCTATGGACGGGATTTCAAGGATGGTACAGATTTGGCTGATGCGGCTAAAGCTGTGCTGGATTTGCCTGGACTGCGGAGATTGCGGGTTAGCTCCTTGGAGTCCATAGAGCTGTCTCCAGAGCTTTTGGCGCTTTTGCGGGAGCATCCACGCTTTAGTCATCATCTCCATTTGCCTTTGCAGGCAGGCTCTGATTATGTGCTGGAGAAAATGAATCGTCATTATAATAGAGAGGAATTTGCCCAACTGTTGGCTCAGGTAAGGCAAGCTGTGCCGGGAGTAGCTGTTTCCACAGACGTGATTGTAGGCTTTCCGGGAGAAACAGAGGAAATGTTTGCTGAAAGTCTAGAGTATATCCGCAGTCTCCGTTTTGCTAGGATGCATGTATTCCCTTATTCGCCTCGTACCGGTACCCCTGCAGCCTCCATGCCTAATCAGGTGCCAGAGCCAGTGAAAAAGGACAGAGTGCATCGCCTGCAGAAGCTGGCAGAGGAAATGTCTGAGGCCTTCTGTAGTGAGTATCTAGGTACAACCCAGCAGGTGTTATTTGAAACCTGCCATGAAGGGCAGTCCAACGGCTTGACCGATACCTATATTAGAGTGTACACAGATGATAAGGTAGAATTGGGAGAAATTTATCATGTTTCCCTGCAAAGATTGTATAAAGACGGGGTTTATGGTAAAATAGTTAGTACAGTTCAAATTTGATTGATAAAAGCGGGGAGGTGTACAAAGATGGCAGATTGTATTTTTTGCAAGATTGCAGCCAAGGAAATTCCTTCTACAGTAGTATATGAGGATGAGCAGGTTTTGGCCTTCAAGGATTTGGAGCCACAGGCACCTTTTCACGCTCTGGTTATACCAAAGAGGCATGTGGAAAGCGTTGGTGCTTTGACGGTTGCTGATAAGGAGCTGGCAGGACATATTCTCTGTGAGGTTATTCCTCAGATTGCCAAGGAGAATAAGCTGGATAAAGGCTTCCGTGTGGTAGCTAATACTGGCGATGAGGGTGGTCAGACCGTAAAGCATTTGCATTTTCATGTGCTGGGCGGCCGTTCCATGCAGTGGCCTCCAGGCTGATGTTTGTAGCTCTGTTGGTATATTGATAATGCTTAGCAAAAATATTACTATATGATTTGACATTATATAGGATATTTTGTTATACTATTAAGGTGTAGTTGTAAAATACACTCCCAAGTCAATTGGAGGGGGGGAAAAATAGATGGCAAACGAGATTAAGGTTGGTAAGAACGAGACCATTGATAGCGCACTGCGTAGATTCAAGCGTATGAGCCAGAAGGCTGGTACTTTGGCAGAGGTTAGAAAACGCGAGCACTATGAGAAGCCAAGCGTACGCCGTAAGAAGAAGTCTGAGGCAGCCCGCAAGCGCAAGTTCCGTGCATAATGCATGACTCATAACTAAGCATAATAAACCACAGCTTTTCGGAGCTGTGGTTTTTTGCTGTAAAAAAATATCCCTATGCTTCTATTATATAGAAACATAGGGATGCGTTTTGTGGGTAATTATTAAAGTGTAGTAAAGATAAGGTGAGCCTGGCCCTCAATAGTGTACGCTCCCATATTGGCTGGCAGGAATACGCTTTGTCCCGCTTCCATAGAGAGCTTTTCTCCCTGATGAGTCAGCACAAGATTTCCCTCTAGTACAGTGAAGGTGTGGAAGCTTTCGGCATCTGCCTTGAGATGGCTGGCGCCGGACAGCTCAAGGCTGTAGGTGTTGAAATACTCGCAGCTTACCAACAGTTCGGCAGTGCAATCAGAGGAGAGTGTTACCTGCTGACGCTTGTCCACCAGTGGCAGAGGCTTTAGGCTGCACACCTCAGTGCCCTGCTGTACATGGAGCTGACGAGGTTTGCCGTCATTGCCCAGACGGCCATAGTCGTAAAGGCGATAGGTGGTGTTGGAGTTTTCCTGTACCTCTGCCAGCAGAATGCCCTTGCCAATGGCATGGATGGTGCCAGCTGGGATAAAGAAAACATCGCCTTTTTTTACTGATGCATGGTGGCAGATTTCGGTGATGGTGCCATTTGCCAGGCTGTCTGCCAGCTCTTGACGGGTAATTTCCTTTTCTACACCATATAGCAGCTCAGCACCAGGTTCCGCGTCAATAACATACCACATTTCGGTTTTGCCTAGTTCACCTTCGTTCTTTAGGGCATATTCATCATTGGGGTGTACCTGTACAGATAGATTGTCCTTGGCATCAATGAGCTTGATCATAATAGGGAAGTTCTTGCAATCTTTGCCCTTGGAGCCAAGCAGCTCCATGCCATTTTTCTCCAGATACTGCTCTAGAGTTTCTCCTTTGGCGGAGCCATTGGCAATAACGCTGGGGCCGGCAGGATGACAGGAAAGCTCCCAGCTTTCAGCCAGCTTGTCAGCGGTAGATACCTTGTTATATTTTTCTCTCAGACGGGTACCGCCCCAGATATAGTCCTTGACAGGAGCCTGCATAAGTAATGGATAAAGCATAAAATACGTCCTTTCTTTACTTGGTTGTTTGTAGATGAAAATAAATAAAAGTATAGTTTTATTATAAAAAAATTATAACTTTTTGTCAAAGTCATAATTAAAATGTGTAAGTGTTTTGCGTTGTTGCAGAAACAATTTGAAATATATTGTTGTTTGCGAGCACAGAAATGTTCAAATATTAAATTGAGAAAAATTATCAAATTGTCAAATGCGCAGAAAAATAAGCAGATATTTTGAAAAAATGTTATTACCTAATTGAAATAAATGGGAAGTATATATGTGACTAAGTAAAATTCACACAAATGAACAAATGCTAAATATATAAAATAGTAAATTTCTCATAATAAATGTTTATGAAATATGAAAATTATGCTATAATGAGTCATGGTTGTGAAAACAACTGCAATTGATTCTTATTTTTTTGCAATGGTATCACCCTAGGTATCGGTGTAAAGAATGGGAATATCGTAGTATTTTCTGTCAGAGGGGGAGGACAAATATGACAGGGATAATTTTGGCCAGCCATGGTGGGCTGGCAGAGGGTGTAAAGCAGTCCGCCGGCATGGTTTTTGGACCTCAGGAGGATCTGGTTGCAGTAACTCTGTTGCCAGAGGATGGCCCAGATAGTTTCCGTGCCAAGCTGGAAGCTGCTGTAGACACTCTTTCCAACAAGGAGGAGGTTCTGTTCCTAGTAGATTTACTGGGCGGTACTCCTTTCAATCAGTCCAGTGCCGTACTGAAGGGGCATGAGGACAAGTGGGCAATTGTAACAGGCCTGAGCCTGCCAATGCTGATTGGTGCTTTGGGTGAGCGTATGGGTGACGAGAATATGCCAGCTCACGAGATTGCCAAGAACATTATTGCTCCATCTAGAGAGGCTGTTAGCGTAATGCCTGAGTCTCTGGAGCCAGCACCTGTACAGGCTGCTGCTACTGCTGCTGCACCTGCAGGGGCAATTCCACCGGGAACTGTTCTGGGAGACGGTCATATTAAATATGTACTGGCTCGCGTAGATTCCCGTCTGCTTCATGGTCAGGTAGCAACTGCTTGGACCAAGAGCGTTAAGCCAGATCGTATTATCGTTGTATCTGACGCTGTATCTAAGGATGAACTGCGTAAGGGTTTGATTACCAAGGCAGCGCCTCCAGGAGTAAAGGCTCATGTAATTCCTTTGAAGAAGCTTATTGAGGTGGAGAAGGATCCACGTTTTGGTGCGACCAAGGCGATGCTTCTTTTCGAGAATCCAGAGGATGCTCTGACCGTTATCAAGGGCGGTGTCAATATCAAGACTCTGAATATCGGTTCCATGGCTCATTCTGTGGGCAAGGTACTGGTAAACAAGGTTATTTCCATGGGCAAGGAAGATGTAGCTACCTTTAAGGAGCTGAAGCAGCTGGGCATCAAGTTTGATGTGCGCAAGGTTCCAGCTGATGGCCAGGATAATCTTGATGCTCTGCTGCAGAAGGCAGAATCCGAATTGAAATAATATTTACTTATTAACAGGATTATCTAAATATTGATTTGGAGGTTATATTATGGGTACTTTTACCATAATTGGTATTATAATAGTAGCGCTCCTAGCTGGTATGGAGAGCGTACTTGATCAGTTTGAATTCCATCAGCCAATACTGGCCTGCACACTGGTTGGTATTGTAGCTGGCGACCCAGTTCCATGTATTATTCTGGGTGGTACTTTGCAGATGATTGCTCTGGGCTGGGCTAACATTGGTGCCGCTGTAGCACCTGATGCTGCTTTTGCTTCTGTAGCATCTGCTATTATTTTGGTACAGGGCGGCCAGGGTGTTGCCGGTGTACCTACCGCTATTGGTATTGCAATTCCTCTGGCAGTTGCTGGTTTGTTCACCACCATGATTGTTCGTACTCTTTCTGTACCTATCGTACATTTGATGGATGGTGCAGCTGAGAAGGGCAACTTCGGTGCTATGGAGTTCTGGCAGGTTGCTGCAGTAATCATGCAGGGCTTGCGTATTGCCATCCCAGCTGTAGCTTTGTGCTTTGTTCCTGCTGATGTTGTACAGGCAGGTCTGCAGTCCATTCCTGATTGGCTCACCACTGGTATGGCCATCGGCGGCGGCATGGTTGTTGCTGTAGGTTATGCCATGGTTATCAATATGATTGCCAACAAGGAAACCTGGGCATTCCTTATCCTGGGCTTCTGCGTAGCTGCTTTGACTGAAATCACCCTTATTTCCCTTGGCGCTATTGCCATGGCTATTGTATTCATCTATCTCCACCTGCTGAACAACGGCGGTGGCGGTGGAAACGGCGGCAACGGCGGTTCCAACGATCCTATAGGTGATATTTTGGATGATTATTGATTAGAAAGTGGTGATTGACATGGCAGATAATAAGAATACTTTAAGTAAGTCTGATCGTTTGAAGGTTTGCCTGCGTTCCCAGTTTTTACAGGCATCCTGGAACTATGAGCGTATGCAGAACGGCGGTTATGCCTTTTTGATGATTCCAGCTATCAAGAAGCTGTACAAGGAAAAGACTGAGCAGATTGCTGCATTGAAGCGTCATATGGAGTTCTTTAACACTCATCCATATGTTGCTGCCCCTATTATCGGTGTAAACCTGGCCTTGGAGCAGGAGAGAGCTAATGGTGCTCCTGTAGATGATGCTGCTATTCAGGGCGTTAAGGTTGGTATGATGGGACCTCTGGCTGGTATCGGTGACCCTGTATTCTGGTTCACACTCCGTCCTATTCTGGGTGCAATGTGTGCATCTATTGCTATGGATGGCAATATGCTTGGCCCTATTCTGTTCTTCCTTCTGTGGAACATAATTCGTTTGGGCTTCCTGTGGTACACTCAGGAGTTCGGTTACAAAGTTGGTGGCCAGATTACTGAGAATATGTCTGGCAAGCTCTTGGAGAATATTACCCGTGGTGCTTCTATCTTGGGTATGTTTGTCTTGGGTGCTTTGGTTCAACGGTGGGTTAGCATTAAATTTGCCCCTGTGGTTTCCAGCATTCAGCTTTCCAAGGGTGCCTATATTGAGTGGGATCAGCTGCCTGCAGGCGGCGAAGGCATCAAGATGGCCTTCCAGCAGGTTGCTTCCGGTATGTCCTTGGAGCCAATCAAGGTTACTACCCTGCAGAATAACTTGGATGCTTTGATTCCAGGTTTGACTCCACTGCTGCTGACTCTCCTGTGCATGTGGCTGCTGAAGAAGGGCGTATCCCCAATCATCATCATCATCGCTCTGTTTGCCGTAGGTATTGTAGGCCATCTCATTGGTCTCCTCTAATCTACAGCATTAGCGGATAAATTCAATCTCACTAAAACCTGAATAAATAAAGGGCCTGCTCCATTTTGTGGAGTAGGCCCTTTTCGGGTGTAATATAAGAATATGAGTAATTAACAAGCAAAATTGTCCTACTGCAGCAGGGAAAGTACATTGGAGCTTTGCTGATTGGATTGGGCCAGCATGGATTGGGCTGCTTGGCTAAGGAGATTTTCCTTGGTGTAGGAGGTCATTTCCTTGGCCATATCAGCATCTCGGATTACGGATTCTGCTGACTGGATATTGGTACGGGCGGTAACAATATTGTCAATGGTATAGCTAAGCCGGCTTTGGATGGCACCAATGGTGGTCTGCTGGTCCAGGGCCTTGGATAGGGCATTATCCAGTACCTCAATAGCAGCATTGGCGTGAACTTGATTGGACAGGCTGACATAGGAGCCATCACTGCCCCGGAGAGCCAAAGCATGAGCCCGCATATCTGTCAGGCCTACCTTGATGGATTGATTGGCCTTACTGCCTATCTGAAGCACCAGGGCATTATCCTCAGAAGCATTCTGAGCCCGCAGAACCTCATGGAATTAATTCAGCTTGGCATTGGCTGAGGTTTTGACCTTGCCATCCCGGTCGGTAATGGAAAAAGTAATGCCTCCTAGCTGGAATGGTAAGCCGGCTTCAGCTTCCTCTACATGAGGTGGCTTGTCATTTAGATTTTGTACCTCCATTGTTATGACCGTGGTTTTCTTGCCGCTAGGTGGCTTGATTTTATTGTCAAAGCCATCGTAGCCGTAATATTCTGTAGAATCAATAAAGGAAAGACCGCCCTTGTAGCCATCCATGGCAATGTCATCCTGAAAGCCACCGGGAATATCGGTGAGAAGCTCTCCAAGGGTACGATCACCTACCCGATAGGTTTTGGTATAGGTTTTGCCATCCTGTACTAGAGAAATGGTAATATTGTCGGATTCCTGGATATTCAGGGATTCTCCTTGGGCATCCTTGAAATCTATTAGTTTACGAGGATGTTGCAGATCAGGTTCCTCCAAA
Organism: uncultured Anaerovibrio sp.; assembly: GCA_934196075.1. Lineage (GTDB taxonomy): Bacteria > Bacillota > Negativicutes > Selenomonadales > Selenomonadaceae > Anaerovibrio. The sequence continues at coordinate 2,820 of CAKPVW010000051.1, read as the reverse complement.
TAATCATTGGCAAAGACTGTGGCTGTAGCTTTCACAGCATGATTTTTGGAGCCATCGATTAGATATTTGCCATTGTAGGTTACATGGGCATTATCGTCAATCTGGTCAATCATCTGATTAAATTCCTTTTGGATAATCTGCCTGTCTGCATCCGTATTGGTGTCATTGGCGGCATCAATGGCCTTTTCCTTCATGGTACGGATAATATCCACGGTAGAGCTGACAGCCCCCTCTGCCACCTTCATCATACTGGTGCCGTTTTGGGCATTTTGCTCCGCCTGGGACAGAGCACGAATCTGTACCCGCATCCCCTCGGAAATAGCATAGCCAGAGGCATCATCTGCGGCCCCGTTGATTTTTAAGCCAGAGGCTATTTTTCCTAGCTGGGATTGAGTCTTTTTGGTATTGGCAGTAAGAATATTTTGGATTCGCAGGGAATCCATATTGTTTTTAATATGCATGGACACGATAATGGCCTCCTTTGGTAGGTCATTTTAGTAAATTCATCTCTTAGTTAGTGGGGATGCTGGTCAGCAGGGAAGCTGATTCCGGCTTGTTTACGGGCTTTTTCCGCGGCTTCTGCCACCTGTAGAGAAATATTTAGATACAAATCCCTAGCGGCAAAATCCCTATTAGCCAGCATGGCGGCAAAAGCTGCAAATTCGTGACTAAGACGATGAGAATATTGGTTTAAGGCATATTCTTGAATGTTGTCCTCTCCACGAATTTGGCAGGTGATTTTTTCCAACTGATTGGGAGCGGTTTCCACCTTTAGCCAACCCTTTTCTCCCTGAATAAGACAGGTGCTAGGGCTACCTGAGTCCTTGGCTCCAATGGCCAGAGCCTGAAATTCAGGATAGCTCATTAGCACTACCCCAGAGGTATCAATGCCGTTAAAGCCCTTGTGAGCCTGATAAATAAGGCTATTGGGGGCACCAAAGAGGCCAATAATCAAATTCAGATTATAAATATTTATATCGTACAAAGCTCCGCCGGAAAGCTGGGGATCAAAGGCTGGCAGCACTGTACCCTCCAGATATTTGTCATAGCGGCTGGAATACTGGGAGTAATTGGCTTGTACCATGCGGATAGGGCCAAGTTTTGGCAGCAGCTCCTGCAACTTGCGGAAATTTGGCATATGAAGCAGGGAAACAGCCTCCCAAAGAAACAGGTTCTTTTCCTTGGCTAGCTGAACCAGCTCCTGCACCTCTTTAAGATTAGAGCCAAAGGGCTTTTCTACAATAACATTATGGCCAGCCAGCAAGGCCTTTTTGGCGTACTCATAATGAGCACTGTTTATCAGGCCAATATATGCTGTGTCTATATCTGCCTGTTCAAGAAAGGCTTCATAATCAGTATATAATTGAGGGATATTATTTTCCTGTGCCAAAGCCTGTCCTTTGGCCTCACTGTGAGGACGTACCCATATAGCCTGTATCTCTACGGTATTAATAGGCTTGAGGGATATTAATACATCCTTGACAATGCCACCGGAACCAACAATGCCTAGTTTCATATCTATCATCCTTTACGTTAGATTGTGCCGAATAAAATCCTAATTATATTATACAATAAACTATTGGTCATTGACTATGAGTATTTTTCTGTTAGAATTTTTAATTAGGAGGTAGTGATTATGAAAGAAGTTTTACACACAGCCCATCAGTGGATGGAAGCATATATGAAGTCTTTTTACTGTGAGGATAAGGATATTATGTTTGGCATTCAAATGAAGGAAAAACATACTGGTTATGTTACGGCCAATGCCAGACAGTTGGCCCTGCATTTGCGATTGTCTCCTCATGATGTGGATTTGGCAGAGCTGATTGGACTGCTGCATGATGTGGGCAGGTTCCGTCAGTGGCAGTTATATAAGACCTTTGTGGATGCCAAATCTGAGGATCATGCTGATTTGGGGGTAAAGGTGATTCAGGAGCTGCCTTTTTATGATTTGCTAGGGCAGGCGGAAAAGGATTTGGTGCTTTTTGCCATTCAGAATCATAACAAAAAGGAAATTGCTCCAGCACCGGATAAAAGGCATTTGCTCTTTGCCAAAATCATTCGGGATGCAGATAAGCTGGATATTTTTCGAGTGTTGGCTCCCTATCTTACGGCTAATCCTGAGGCAGAGGGGCAGTCTGCGGCTATTCGCAAATTTATGAAAGGGCCTAATGGGGATGCTACTGGGGAGATGGGGGTATTTGCCCCTGGATTTTTGGAGAAATTTGTGAGAGGTGAGCAGGTGGATTATACCATGATTCGCACTAATGAGGATAGAAAGCTAGTGCGGTTGATGTGGGTATATGATGTGAACTATGCTTGGACTTTGCAAAGGATTCGGGATAAAGGATATATTGAGGCGATTATTGCTAATTTGCCAGATAGTGAGATGCTGCGTCATGGTGTGGAGAGATTGCAGAAATATGTGGCAGCTAAATGCGCCAGTCCTGATATTGCATAATTCTGATTTGCAGGGCTATACACCTCAGTTTTTTCGAGATACAGCCTGCGGTCATAACGACTTTTGCTCTGTCGGCTAAATGACCCTACCTGATAGTTTATCTTTACGCAGATATACCGCTTGTCGCTGAGCCAACTCACAGAAACCGGAATGGTAGAGAGTGTCACCGGGCTCACTTTTGCTTCGCAAAAGCAGGAAGCCTCCTGCCGCAAAAGTGTCATGCCCCTCCGGCTGTTGACGAATCACCGTGTTTTTTCTACTCTAAATCGTCACAGCTGAGGCAGTACCCACGAAAACCCGCTCCCGCTCCTAACTGAGCCTAGCGGATGCTAAATTCCTTCTGCGCCTTACGGCTTGAA